>JBFMHB010000027.1:0-33680 GCA_040752915.1 Acidobacteriota bacterium | reverse complement strand
GCAACGACGTGGTCATCCGCGTCCTCAGCCCGGTGACCGTCGCGGCCTCCGCCACGCCCAGCACCGTGATCCTCGGCAACTCCGTGACCTTCACGGCCCTCGCTTCGGGCGGCAGCGGCAACTACACCATCGCCTGGACCTTCGGCGACGGCACGACCGGCACGGGCGCCACGGCCAACAAGACCTACACCACGATCGGCACCAAGAACGTGACCGTGACCGTGACCGACAACCTGCTCGCCAGCAACACCACCACCCAGAACCTCACGGTCATCGTGAAGCCCGTTCCGCCGCAGATCCTGTCCTCGAAGAAGCTCACGGAGCCCTTCCGGATCGTGCTCTACGGGACGAACTTCCAGAGCGGCTGCACGGCGACCATCAACGGCACGGGCGTCACGGTGAATTTCGTGAGCAGCGGAAAGATCAAGCTGCTCAACGCCAAGAGCCTCTGCCCCAAGGGCGTGCCCGTCACCATCGTGGTCACGAACCCCGACACCGGCGTCTCCAACCCCTATCAGTTCACCAGGTAACCACAGCCTGGGAAAGCGCTTCTCGGAGGGCGGGCTTCGGCCCGCCCTCGCTCTTTTTCCACCCCCTTTTCGCAAGGTCATTCGCTTGCGGTAGGATGAACGCATGAACGGGAGAAGAGGGGCCTGGGCCCTCACGACCGCCCTCTTGGCCGCCTCGTGCGGGCCGCGCCAGGCCGGGCCGCCGCAGATTCCGCGGGTGGCGACGCCAGCGGGCCTCACGCGCACGCTGGAGGCGGCGTCGGCGCATGGCCGCCTCGGATGGACCTTCGCGCCCCTCACTCCGAGCGCCCGGGCGCGGGACCTCGAGGTCCTGCTGTTTTCAAGCGGGTCTACGGCCTACGACGGCTATGTTCTGCGGGCCTCGTCCCTCTCCGTGCTCAGGCCCTGGCTGCGGCCCGTGGAGCCCGTGGCGGCGGGAGCCCTTCGAGAGGGCCTCGGCGCGTGCGTGCCGGTCCAGAACGGCCGGTGGCTCGCCCTGCCCCTGACCGTGGACGCGGTCGCGTTCGCATCGCGAGAAGAGGACGGGGTGCCGGAACGCATGACGCTGGAGGCTCTGGACCGCTGGGCTGGGGCACGGGCTTTCCATGGAGAAGGGGAGCCGACCTTGGGATCCACCGTTCCGCCACTCGAGCTCTTCTGGGCCCTCGCCCACGGGGAGGGCGTCTCGGACCTTCCTGGTGAAGCCGTGTACGGGGCTCCGCAAATTCGCGCGCTGGCCTTTCTTCAGCGGCACGGCCTCGAGCCCCCGCCGGACCCGCAGGAGGCCGTGGACGCGTTCCTGGAGGGACGCCGGAAAGGGGTCTTCGTGTGGGCTTCGGAGGTCAAGGATCTCGTCGCCCGGGCTCGGTCCGCCGGAGTCTCGTGCCGCGTGACCGAAGCGCCCCACCGCGGGGAAACCGCCCGGACCTTGTACGGCGGGTACGTGTGGGCGTGTCCTTCCTCCGTGGTCGCGCCCCGGGACGGTGTGGCGCTCCTGGGGCCCGCCGTGCAGGAGACCCTCGCGCTGGCGGGCCATCTTCCCGCCGCGGCCGGCCTTCCCGCCCAGAATGTCGAGGCCGAGCGCGCCCTTTCGCGAACGCGGCTCGTGGCGCCTCCGGACCTCGGGCCGCGCGGCCAGGAGATCCTCGAGGGGGCGCTGATGGATGCGCTGGACGCGGAGTTCTCCGCGGAGGAGGCGCTTCGCCGGGCGCAGGCCCGAATCGCGCACGAGGCGGCTCCGTGAGGTCTAAGGGGGCGGGAGGCGGCGGCCTCGAGTCTCGCCTGCGACGGAGGGCCGGCGGAGGGCTGGCCATTGTGGCCGTCGCGGCGGCCGTGACGCTGGCGCTGGTGGTCACGGCCTGGCAGCGCCAGGTCCAGCAGATCCGCGAGGAGGTAGGCCGATACGCCCGCTCTGAAGGGCTGGCGGTGGCGCGGACCCTTCTGTACGACCTGGCGGCCGATCCATCCGTCCTCAAGGTCCACCTGCTGGAATCCCGGTTGCTCGAGCTGCGTGTCCCGCAGGGGGCGGCTCCCAACCCGGATCTCGTGGACTTGGTCCGGGCTCACCCGTCGCTTCCCGACACGCGCGTCTGGGAGATGGCGTCGGAGGCGGGGATTCCCGCGGCCCTCCCCGATGTGGAGGCCGCCCGGGCGCAGTGCTACCGGGAAGAAGTGGAGGCCACCCAGCGGTCGCTCCGGGAGGATCTGTCGGCCCGCATTTCCTTCTCCGAACACTTGCGGGGGGTCCGGCTCTCCTCCGCCGGCGGGATCATCGAGGTGGAGGCCGGAGAGCGCTGGGCGTGGGGGAGCGCTTCGCCGGAACAGGAGCCCGTCGTGGACCTTCCTGGCGACCGCGTCCTGGTGTCCCTTCCCCTCTACGTTCATGCCAAGAGATGGGGGCGCGCCGAACTCCTCATGGACCAGCGCCGGCTGGCCTCGCTCGCGGCGGAAACGGCGGCCACCTTTCGCTGGAGCCTGGCGGCCCTGATCGTCCTGCTGGGGGTCTTCGTCTGCTTCCTCGTGGCGGGCTGGTCTCTGTTGATCCGGGCCCTCCGCCTGGATGTGGTCCGCCCCGTGGCCGACCTGGCGGCGCGAATGGAGGGATGGGCCGGGACCGAAGGAGAGGGGGAGGCTTCCAGGCACTTTGACGAGCCGGCGCAACTTGCGGAAGTGTTCGAGCGGATGACGCTCAGGATCCGCGACCAGCAGGAGCAGCTCTTGCGGGTCCAGCGCCTGGCGCTCCTGGAAAGGCTCGGGGCGGCCCTCTCCCACGAGATCAACAACGCCCTGAATCCGGCGGTATTGAGGCTGGACGCCCTTTCCCTCGAAGCGCGCCCCCCCAGCCGGGAGGACGCCGAGGTCCTTCGGGGTTACCTGCGCGCGGCCCAACGGGTCCTTCGGGATTTTGCCTCCGCCACCCGCGGCGCCCCGGGTCCCGACCGCCCCGTGGAGCCGCGGGAATGGCTGGCCGCCGCGATTTCCCTCGTGAAACCGGCGGCGGAGCGAAAGGGAGTGGCCCTGGAGGCCCAGGGCGCGGAAAGCGGACCCGTCGTGCTCGGAGACGCCCAATCCCTGGTCCAGGTCACCGTCAACCTCCTGTTCAATGCGCTGGATGCGGTGCGGGCCGACGGCGGTCGCATCTGGGCGCGCTTCGAAATGAGCACCGGGGGAGAGCCGATGCTGGTCGTGGAGGACGACGGGCCCGGCCTGGCTCAGGAGGTGCGAGGCCGGGCCTTCGAACCCTTCGTCACGACGAAGGCCCAGGGGACCGGCCTGGGCCTGTACGTGGTGGAAGCTCTCGTGAGAAGGATGGGAGGCCGGGTGGAGATCGGGGACCGGGCACAGGGAGGGACTTCGGTGCGAGTGACGCTGAGGCCCGTGGACACGGGAGGAGGAGACAGGTAATGACTTCCCCGGACGGGGACCGGCTGGTCCTGTACGTGGTGGACGACGAACGGGCCACCCTCGAGGAGCTGTCGCGGATTCTGGCGCGCCAGGAGGACTTCCTGGTCGTCCCGTCGGCCTCGCCCGAAGAGGCTCTGAAGGAGGTCGCCTCTCGCCCGCCGGACCTGGCCCTTCTCGATCTGCGGCTTCCGGGAATGAGCGGGCTCCAGCTCCTCGAGCGCCTTCTGGCCTCCCAGCCGGACCTCATGGCCATCGTCATGACCGGCTACGGGGAGGCGGAAACGGCGCGACGCGCCCGGGAAACGGGGGCCCTGGACTTCGTGGAGAAGCCACTGGACCTCTCGTACCTGCTGGTTGTCCTTAGGCAATTGGCGCGGGAATACCGGCTCCGCCGGACCCTGCGCACGTCGGCGGAGCTCTTCCGGCGCGTCCTCGAACTCATGCCGGATGGCCTCGTCATGACCGACCCGGCCGGAAAAATCCTCTTCGCCAACACCCTGGGGCGAGCCCTGACCGAGGAGGGGGAAGCCGAGGAGGGGGCGAGGGTCAGCCGGGAGGGTCGAACCTACGAGCTCCAGCGCCACGCCGCCGGCCAGAGGGTCCTCCTCCACTGGCTGGACCTTACGGCCGCCCTGGACCGCGAGCGGCTGGCCGCGCACAAGCAGATGGCGCGGTACCTGGCCCACGAGATCCGCAATCCCCTGACCCCCATGCGGCTGTGGCTCCAGGAGCTGGACGCCCTGGATCCCTCGGACCCGCATTTTGCCGCCACCGCCGCCAAGGCGGCCACGGTCCTGAAGGGCCAGGTGGACCGCCTCATGGAGCTCGTGAACCGCTTCCAGACCCTCGGATCCGATCTCCTCGCCGAGGTCGGAGAGGTCGGCCTCGATGCCCTGCTTCAGGAAGCGGTCACGACCCTGGAACCCCTGGCTTCCTCGCGAGGGGTCCGGTTTCACGTTCCACGCACGCCGGAGCGCCTCGTGAAGGCCGACGAGGCCTCCCTCTACCAGATCCTCTTCAACCTGCTCCGAAACGCCGTGGAGGCCTTCTCGGGGGCCTCCGGAACGATCCGCGTAAAGGTCGAGGAGGAGGGCGGCTGGACCCGGATCCGGGTGGAGGACGACGCCGGGGGGCTCCCGGAGGAGGTGGCGGCTTCTCCCTTCACCCCCTACCTTTCCACGAAGCCCGGCGGGACCGGTCTCGGCCTCGTCCTGTGCCGGGATCTGGCGCGGCGCCTGGGAGGATCACTGGACCTGGACAACCGCCCCGGACAGGGTCTTGCGGTGATCCTCACCCTCCGAAGGGCCTGAGACCTCGCGGATTCGCCGGTCCGAATTTCAGCCCGCCGGGGCGTCCCCGATCCAGGCCAGGAGGTCCGGGAAGGAGGTCACCCGCGGGTGATCGGGCCCGGAGAGGCCGTCGGGGTCCCGGAAAGAGAGGGCCTTCCGGGGGTGGTCCATGCACAGGGTGGACCAGCCCAGTGCCCGCGCGGCGTCGAGTTCGTGGTTGGCTCCGTCCCCCACGAAGAGCGACCGGGAGGCATCGGCCCCGGAGCGCTCCAGGGCCTTCCGGAAGATGGCGGGATCGGGCTTCACCACCCCCGCCTCGTAGGAAAAAACCAACAGGTCCAGACGCTCCCGGAGCTTCAGGGGGCCCACGACGAAAGCCGTGGTGGCCGTGGCGTTACTGATGAGGCCCAGGCGGAAGCCCCGGGATCGGAGCGCAGCGAGGCATTCGGGTGCCCCTTCGTAGTAGACCACGCTGGCCAGGATGGTCTCCACGTCCCGCCTCGCCACCTCTCCCACCGCGGTGCGGTCGAACACACCCAGCTTGGCGAGGGCCTTGGCGGCCCGGTCGAAGGGCGTCTTGATTCGTCCGATGCTGGCCTCGGCGGAAGTGGATGCCCAGGCCCCCAGGAAAGCCTCGGGGTCCACGCCCGCGGCCTCGGCGGCGGCGCGCTTCCCGGCGTAGTAGACGGTCTCGTCCACGGTGCACAGGGTGTCGAAGAGGTCGAAAAAGATCCAGGAAAAGGGGGCCATCAGAAATGCCGGCGGATGATGTATTCGGGCATCAGGGCGAGGACCTCCCGGTAGGGGCTCTCCGGGAATCCTCGGAGGTGGGCGCGGGCCTCGTCGGCGTACGAGGAGGCGATCCGTTGGGCCTCTTCGAGCATGCCCGACTCCACGACGCGGGCGGCCACCTCCCGGAGGGTCTCGGGGTCGAAGCGGCGGGCCGCCACGACGGCCTCCAGAAAGGCCTTGTCGTCGGGCGTGCCCCGCTCCAGGAGGAGGAGGAGGGGGAGAGTGATCTTGCCTTCCTTCAGATCGTGGCCCGCGGGTTTTCCGAGGGTCGCCTCGTCGGAGATGAAGTCCAGGCAGTCGTCCACCATCTGGAAGGCGATGCCGAGGTTCAGGCCGAAGGCGGCGAGGGACTCCCTCACGTCCTGGGGGGCCCCGGAGAGGTACGCGGGGGTCGAACAGCACGTCGAGAAAAGGTGGGCGGTCTTCCTCTTGACGATCTCCAGGTTGTCTTCGGGCTGGAGGGTCAGGTCCCACTTCCGGTGGCTCTGGATCAGCTCACCCTCGATGAGGCTCAGGGTCGTGTCGGAGATCACGGGGATGACGTCGTTCCAGCCGTCCTTCACGGCGAGGTGCATGGCGTTGATGAAGACGCGGTCGCCCATGAGGACGGCGAGTTCGGGGCCCCAGCGGGAGGTGAGGGAGGCGCGGCCGCGCCGCAGGAGGGCCTGGTCCACGATGTCATCGTGGATGAGGGTGGCGGTGTGGATGAACTCCAGGACCGCGGCGTACAGGATGTGCTTTTGCCCCTCGTAGCCGATGAGCCGGGAACAGAGGAGGACGAGGATGGGCCGAAGGCGCTTGCCCCGGCTGGCGGCCAGGTAGGCGCCCATTTCGGCCACCGGGGCATAGGGGGAGCGGAGGTGCGTGGCGATGGTCGCCTCCACCCGCTGGAGGTCTTCTCCCACGAGCGATTGGACCCGCTGGCCGATCCTGGCCAGCTCCGGATTCTTGGCGAGCACCCTCAGCTTCGGCGGACCCATCTCTCTACCTGGCTCTCCAGAATACCGCAGATGCCTCCCCCAGCCAAACGCAAAGGTGGGGAGGCCACATCGAGGGCCAGTGGACCCCGCGTTTCGATCAAGACGGGACGGCGGCCCTCCCCTATAATGGTCACCGGGGAGCGTGGCATGCCGCAGATTCGATTCGGTGGACGCTGGACCGCCACCCTGGGGTGGATCGTGGGACTGAACGTGGCCGCATTCCTTCTGCAGGCCGCCCTTCCCCCCTTCACCGAAATGCTCGGGCTCGTGCCGGGGCGGGTGTGGCCCGGCCACGTCCACACCGTCTTCACTTACTCGTTCCTCCACGGCGGCATGGGCCACCTGTTCTTCAACATGCTCACCCTGTACTTCTTCGCCGGGGACCTGGAGGTCTTCATGGGGACCCGCCGGTTCTTGCTCCTCTACGGGGGCTCTGCCTTGACCGGCGGTCTGGCCGCGGCGCTCTTCCTCAAGGGGCCCGTCCTGGTCATCGGCGCCAGCGGGGCGGTGTACGGAATCCTGACGGCCTACGCCCTGTATTTTCCGCACACGGAGGTCCTCCTCTGGTTCGTCCTTCCCGTGAAGATCTGGCTCCTGGTGGTGGCCTGGGTGGGGGCAAGCCTGTTCTTCTCCGTTTTCGGATCGGGCGGGGGAATCGCGCACCTGGCGCACTTCGGGGGAGCCGTTTTCGCTTTCGCCTACGTGAATCGAGCCTGGAATCCCATTCGGCTTGGGAAGGACTGGATCTATCGGTTCCGCCGCCGCCGCTTCAGGCGCCTCCAATGACCCCGGGAACCGTTGCCCGTCTCGCCCGAGAACTGGCCGCGGACCTCGCGGGCCGGCCCGTCGCCCGCGTGGCCCGGCCGGACGCCTGGAGCCTCGGCCTGGAGTTCCGCCGGGGAGAGACCCTCGGTTTCTGCTGGCACCCGACCCACCTCGCCGCGGGCCTGTGCTCTTGGACTTGGCCCCGGGGCGCGCCGGAGGACGTTCTCCGGGTCCACCTGACGGGGGCCCGCGTGGAGGACGTGAGCGCCCCGTTTCCCCAGGAGCCGCTTCTCCGGGTGGCGTTCCGGGGCGGCCTGGTCCGGGCCCTCGTCTGGGAAGGTTTGGGACGGTCCGGGAACCTGCTTCTTCTCGACGAGGGGGAGCGAGTCATCTGGGCGGGAAGAGTGCTGTCGGGAGAAAGACGCTCGGGCGCGTGCGGCTCCGAGTGGACGCCCCCTCTGCCCCGGATGGTCCCTCCACCGTCGGGGGAGGAGGACCCCTCGGGGCTTTCCGAGCGCCTCCGGGCGGGCCTTCTCGAAAGGGGCCGCGCCGCCGCCCTGCGCGCCCTGGGCCGCCGGGCGGCGGCGCTGGAGCGCCGCAGGCAGGCCATCCTCGAGGATCAGCGGGAGGGTGAAGCGTGGGAGGCGCAGGAAGCCTGGGCCAACGCGCTCATGGCCTCGGGGGACCTGCGGAGAAGGGGCCTTTCCTCCAAGCGGGTGACGGACTTCCGCACCGATCCCCCGTCGGAAGCGGAGGTCCCCCTGGACCCTTCGAAGAGCGTTCTCGAAAACGCGGAGGCCCTCTTCCGGAAAGTGCGGAAGGCCAAGACGAGGCGCAGGGAGCTGGCCGAGAGGATGCGGCTTCTGGAGGAAGAAGCGCGGTCCCTGCAAACGGAGAGGGATGAGCTGGCGGGGAGCGCGGACCTGGGGCGCCTCTTCCCCGAAGGGGAGCGGGTGCGCCGGGAGCCCCCTCCCCAGCGCCGCCGGACCCTCCCCCCAGGGGTGGCCCAGGTGGCCCTTCCGCTGGATTTCGTGGGCTATGCCGGCAAGAGCGCGGCCGGGAATGACACCGTTTCCTTCCGGCTGGGCCGGGGTCAGGACTTCTGGTTCCACGCCTCCGACTATCCAGGGTGCCACGTGGTGGTCCGCAACCCGCGCAGATTGGACGCGCTGCCCTTTCCCGTCGAACAGGCCGCCGCGGCCTACGCCGCCGCCCACAGCGGGGCCCCCGCGGGGGACCGAGTGGCCGTGACCGTGGCCCGGTGTCACCAACTTCGAAGAGTTCCTGGGGCGCTTGGAAGGGTGACCGTGGCCTCACCCCGGACCTTGTTCGTTGACCTGCCGAAGGGCCGGTGATAGTCTGACTGAACTTGAGGTTCATGGGGAGGTGCGCATGGGAAAGCGCAAAGTATGGACGGCGTTGGCAGTGGCGGTGTTCCTGGTCGTCGCGGTGGAGGCGGCGGCCGCCGGTGTCTTCATCGTCTCGCGCTCGGGAGTGGAGGCCTACGCCGACGCCAAGGCCGGGTTCATCCAGGTGGCGTACTCGCTCCAGCTCCCCGCCTTCAACCCCAAGGCCATCGACCTGCAGGGCACGGCGGCCGACGACGCGGCTCTTCAGACCCTGAAGGGCCAGTCCCCCCAGCTCGTCTTCTGCGTGGGGACCTATGCCGCCAAGAAGGTGCGGGAGGCGCTCCCGGACGTCTGGATCATCTACGCCATGGTCTACTATCCCGAGGTGGAAGGGTTCTTCCAGGACCCGAAAATGGTGGGGATTGCTTCCCTGGGCTCCACGAAAGGGCTCTCCAACCTCGTGAAGGCCTTCGGCGCCAAAGGGAAGTCCTGCGTGATCCTCCACAGCCCGGCGGTGGGACCCGCCGTGGGGGGCCTCATCAGCCGGCTCGGAGCGGACGGCTTCGACGCCCAGGGGCGTTCCGTGGGCAACGTCGCGGACCTCGCGGCCATCCTCGGCGAGGTCAAGGAGCAGGCTCGGCTCGTTCTTCTCCTTCCGGACCCCCTTACGGCCAACGGCGACGCCCTGCGGTACATCATTTCGACGTGCATCGAGAACCGCGTCGTACCGGTGGCCCTGTCGGAAAACCTGGTGGCGAGCGGCGCCCTCTGCGCCTCCTTCTTCGCGCCGGACGCCGTGGGGAACGAAGCGGCCCGGGTGGCGCAGGCCATCCTCAACGGGGTCAACATCCCCACGGACAAGCTCGTCCAGCCGGCCGTGTCCGCTTCCGCCGCCAACAAGAACACGGCCGACGCCCTTCGCCTGAAGATACCCTCCTCCCAGCGCATCGAGGTCGTGTATGAATAAGGGCTGGTTTGGGCGCGCCCTCGCCTTCCTGCGGGGGAGCGTCCGGGGACAGATCCTCACCGTCCTCGTGGGATGCCTGTTCGTGGGATCCCTCCTCCTGGCTCTCGTGTATTACTTCCACACCCGCAGGGTGGCCCTGGGCCAGCTGCGGAACTCCTATTCGAACCTCGGCGCCACGGTGTCGGGGCTGTCGGCCTACAACTTGCAGTTCAACAAGAGCGGCCTGAAGGACACGGTGGACCAGCTGGTGAAGGCGGACGCCAGCTTGTACTGGGTGGAATTCGCCGACGAGAAGGGCGCCGTGGTCCAGGCGGGAGGGGCGTTGAAACAGGCCCCCTACGCGCGCCCGGAAGGCTCGCCAGGGTCGGCCTTGTGGAGCCGCGTGGATACGCCGTTGGGATCGGGGCTCCTTCTTCGGGTTCCGATCCTGGTGGCGGAAGCCGCCTCCTCGGGGATCGGGGAGATCGGCTTCGAGGCGCCCCAGCCCACCGCCGGCGAGCACCGCGTGCGTCGCCTGGGCGAGCTGAGGATGGTCGTGGGCCTCGAATCCCTTGGCGCGTTGCGGAGGGGCTTCATCGGTTTCGGCGCTCTGGTGGTGCTCCTCGGAACCGTCGCCGGCACCCTTCTCACCCTTCCCGTTGCCCGCTTCATCGTGGCGCCCCTGGAGGTCCTCTCGGCGGACGCACGGAGGATCGCCGGCGGACAACTGACGGGATTTCGGGAGGAAATCCGCCGGAGCGACGAGCTGGGACAGCTCTCGGCCACCTTCCGCGAAATGGGCGCCAGCCTGGCCGGGATGGTCCGGGAAGCCCGGGACGGGATGCGGCGGGTGGAGGAGGGGGCCTCGGTACAGGCACGCCAGCTCGCTTTGGCCCTGGAGGACGCCAAGGCTCAGGAGAGCGCGACGCGCGAGGCGGGGGCCGAGGTGAAGGCCATCCAAGGGGCCGTGGGGGAGGTTTCCCGGCTCATGGAGGGTCTTTCGGAACTGGCGGAGGAGGTCAGCTCCTCGGTCCTGCAGATGGCGGCCAGCATCGACCAGATCGCCGCCAACACCCAGGGCCTGAACGACGCGGTGGGAACGGTGGCCACCACCATGACCCAGAATGTGGCGGCCAACCGGGAGGTGGACGCCTCCACCGAAACCCTCAACCGTTTCGTGGAGGACACCTCGGCCGCCATGACCGAGATGGAGGGCTCGATCCGCCAGATCGAGGAGAACGCCGCGAAGACGCGGAAGGCCACGGAAGCCGTGGCCTCGGAGGCCCAAGCCGGGGCGAAAGCCATGGAGGACTCTCGCTCCAGCGTGGATCAGCTCCGGTCCTCCTTTGCCTCCACCACGGAGGTCATGAAGCTGCTGGGACGCCGCAGCCAGGAGGTGGGGAACATCCTGGCCGTCATCGACGAGGTCATGGAACAGACGCACCTGCTGGCCCTCAACGCGGCCATCATCGCCGCGCAGGCCGGGGAACACGGCAAGCCCTTCGCGGTGGTGGCGGGGGAAATCAAAGGGCTTGCCGAGAAGACGTCCGTTTCCACCCGCGAGATCTCGACCATCATCGATGCGGTCCAGCGCGACGTCCAGCAGGCCGTCCAAGCCGTGGAAGACCAGCGCGCCATCGTGGACGAGACGGTGGCGGTGGCCCGGGAGGGCCTCGGCGTCTTCGCCCGGATCCAGGAGGCGGTGAAGCCATCCCTCCAGATGGTCCAGGAGATCGCGAGGGCCACCTCCGAGCAGTCCAGGGGGGCCGCCGGCATCGTGCGGTCCACCGAGCGGCTGAGGGACCTTGCCCACCAGCTCCGCCAGGCCACGAAGGAGCAGACCGTCGGGTCGGAGCAGGTCCTGGAGGCCGTCAACCGGATCCGGTCCCTCTCCCAGGAGGTCCGCCGGGCCACCTCCGAGCAAAGCGCTGGTTCCACTCTCATCCGGCAGGCCATGGACCGCCTCACCTCCGCGGTGGCCGACGTCATGGCCCAGAACCAGGTGCAAAGCAACGCGGGCCGGGCCGTGGAGCGGGCCATGGGGAGCCTGGCCGAGAAAAGCCAGGCCATCGCCCGCAGGGTCCAGGAGTCCTCCGACCTGGCCGCCTCCCTCTCCCAGAGGGCCGAGGCCCTGTCGCGCTCCATGAGCCGCTTCCGCATCGAGGAAGGCTGACGTGGCGGACGCCCCGAGCCTTTTCCAGGCCAAAAAGGAAAAGCCCTCGCAGGAGGCCCGGCTGTACCTCGGCATGACAGTCGAGACGCAGTCCTACGCGCTCGCCGTGGAGTCCGTCCGGGAAATCTTGAAGATCCCCCGCATCTACACCCTGCCCAAAGTGCCCGCGTTTCTCAAAGGGGTCCTGGATCTGAGGGGAACCATCCTTCCCGTGGTGGACCTCAGGGAGAGGCTAGGGTACGGCCCCGTGGACCCCAAGAAGGGCCGCGTGGTGGTGGCGGTGATCCAGAATACGCCCGTGGGATTCCTCGTGGACGCGGTGGTGGAGGTCTTCTCGGCCGCCCCGGGAGACCTCAAGCCGCCTCCGGACATGATCCGACAGCAGGACCTGCGCTTCATCGAGGCCATGGTTCGACAGGAGGATCGCCTCTACTTGATCCTCCAGCCCACCGTCCTGTTCAGCCCGGAGGAGGTCGCATCCCTGGAACGCCGGACCTGGTCCAAGGACGCCTGAGACCGAATGACACCCGCCGAACCGCTCGCGTCGAAAATCGAGGGCGCCCTCCTCGGGCCCGCCGTCGTCCCGGCCGAGGCGTCGTCCCGCCTTCGGACGTGGGAGGCGGCGGGAGTCGCCCGGGCCCTGGTCCATCCCTACCTCCTGGAGGAACTGGAGGCGGAGACCCGGTCCGGCGCCTTGCTCTCTGGGGCGGTGGCCTATCCCGAAGGGGGATCCACCCTTTCCACAAAAAGGATGGAACTCCTCGAGTGCCTCCGGTTGGGCGCGCGTGGGGCGCTGGTGGCCCTCACGCCGGGGTTCCTGCTCGGCCGTTCGGGAGAGGCGCTCGGGAAGGAGGTCGCGGCCCTGCTCGCCACGGCACCGGAGCTGGAAGTCCGCTTTCTTCTCCCCCCCTGTGCCCTTCCTCCCGAAGGACTGGACCGTTTCGCGCGGCTTCTCCGGGAACGCCGGCCCGCCGGGGTCGTCCTGCCGGCGAGCGCCTTGGGGGACGGAGGAGCCCTGGAGGGAGTTCGGCGGCTCAGGGCCCGAATTCCCAGAAAGGTGCGCCTCCAGGTCCTGTGCGATCCCGCCTCCCGAGACGAGGCGGAGGCCCTTCTGGCGGCGGGGGCCGATTCGCTGACGGTGTTCCGTCCGGAGGCCCTGGTGGAGCCGACCCCGTGACGCCCCGAGCCCGAAAAGCCATCCTCTGGGTCTTCACGCTCCTTCTCACGGGGGTCCTCCTGTACTTCTTCCTCCACAAAGCCAATCTCCACCGTGTGCTGGAGGAGTCGCGAAGGGCCTCCTTGCCCCACCTCGGCGCCGCCCTGGCGCTGGAGGTCCTGTCGGTGTTTCTGCGGGCTTTCCGGTGGAGGGTCATGCTCGCGGGGGTGCGGGAGGGGCTGCCCCTATCCAGCCTTCTGAAGGCCACCGTGGTCTCCTACACCCTCTCGGGCGCCATGCCGGGGCGCATCGGCGAGATCGGGAAGCCCTTTCTCCTGGCCCGGTGGCACGGCCTCTCCTTCACCCAGGTGCTGGGATCCACGGTCCTGGAGAGGGGGATGGACCTCATCGCGCTCGCCATCCTCTGGTTTGGATACCTCATCCTTCCGACGGAGGGCTTCGCCCCCGAAGCCGAGGGGCTCCTGACTTACTTCACGCGGCTTTCCTGGGTTCTCGTGGCGGCGGCCGTCCCGGCGGGGCTGTTCCTTCTCTGGCTCATGCCCCGCCGCCGGATCTTCGACCGGATGGCGCGCCGCAGCGAGCGCCTCGGGCGCTATCCCCTCCTTCTCAAAGCGGTCCGGGCATTGCTGGCCTTCACGGGAGGGCTGTCCACGTTCCGGAAAAAGCGGACCATCCTCTACGTTACCTTTCTCTCCGTGGCCATCTGGCTCTGCATCGCCGGGGCCTGCTGGGCGTTTCTCCAGAGCCTCCACCTGGATCTCCCTCATTCCGCGGGCCTCTTGCTGCTGATGTTCGTGTCCTTCGGGGCGGCGATCCCGACCCCTGGAGGCATCGGGGGTGTCCACAAGGCCATTCAGGTCTGCCTCACGCTTTTCTACGGGATCTCTGAAGACCCGGCGGTGACGGCGGGCATCGTGGGCCATGCGGTCATGTTCTTTCCCGGCATCCTGTGGGGCCTCCTGTACCTGGCCCTCGGCCGGGTGCGGCTCCAGGAGCTGAAGGATGCCGCCCGTGCGGAAGAGGAGCGGAAACGCCTCAGGAACCTCCCGTCCTCCCAACTCCCGGACGAGGGTCCTTGAAGCCGCCGCATCCCTCCGATACACTGCCGGAAAGGAGGCCCTGTGCGCTGTCCATTTTGCGGCCACCTGGAGGACAAGGTCGTGGATTCCCGGGAGGTTTCGGCGGGCGACAGCATCCGCCGGCGCCGGGAGTGCCTCTCCTGCCACCGCCGCTTCACCACCTACGAGACGATCGAGACCGTTCCGTACCGGGTCGTCAAGAAGGACGAGCGGCGCGAGAAGTTCGACAGGGAGAAACTCCTTCTCGGCATTCTCAAGGCTTGCGAGAAAAGGCCCGTGGCCACGGCGGCCCTGAACGCCATCGTGGAGGAGGTCGAGTCCATCCTCCACAACAGCCCCGATCGGGAGATCAGCACGACCCAGATCGGCAACCTCATCATGGAGCGGCTCCGGTTCCTGGACCAGGTGGCCTATGTCCGATTCGCCTCGGTTTACAGGCAGTTCGGAGACATCAGCGAATTCCTTGAAGAGGTGCGGCACCTCCTGGATACCAAGAGGGAGGGCGGACCCTGATGCGAAAGATGCTCTCGTCCTTCCTGGACGTGGTCAGACTGCAGTCCCAGATGAACCAGCTCTTCGAGGCCCTTCAGTCGATCCAACAGGACGAGAGCCAGGCGGACGTCGGCTTCACGGCCCCCTATGACGTGGTGGAGGGCAAGGACCACCTCCTGGTCTACGTGGACGTTCCCGGTATGGCCCCCGAGAGCCTGTCGGTCTTGGGAGGCGGGGGAACCCTCGTGATCCAGGGGGAGCGACCACGTTTTCTGAATCCCGAACTCCAGGCCTACCACCTCCTGGAACGGGATCGGGGACCCTTCCGCAAGACGATCCATCTGGACGGGGCCTGGAATACCCACCAGGCCACGGCCACCTATGAAAAGGGGGTGCTGTGCGTCCGCCTCCCCCGGGTGTCCGAGCGCCGGGGCCGGATGGCCCGTATCCCCGTGAACCCCTGAGGGACCACCCATGACCAAAGAACCCGCCCCCAGGCCGGCGGCGCCGGACCGGCTCCCCGTTTGGACGGTGGAGGAGAGAGTGGTTTTTCCCCTGGCCCTCTCCACCCTCGCCTTTCCCCTTCAGGGGGGCAAGGCCCTGCTCGAGGAGGCCCACGCAAGCGGCGACTACATGGTCATCTGCCCCGCGCCCAAAGGAGGCCGCGTATCCACGAGGACCGTGGGGACCGTGGTGCTGGTCCTCAGGCTCGCCCCGAGCGACGCGGCGGGCGTCAACCTTCTGCTCGTGCAGGGCGTGAGCCGGGCAAGGCTGACCCTGGAGCGCCGCCGGGGGGACGTGCGCTTCGCCCGAGTGGAGCCGCTCCCCGACTCCCTCGACCCCGCCGCCCGGCTCACGGCCACGGCCCAAATGCGGGGAGTACTCCAGAGGCTGGACCAGCTCTCCGGCGGCGGGCGGGGCATTCCCCCGGAAACCCGCGAATTCCTGTCCACCATCGAGGAGCCGGGACGCCTGGCGGACCTGGTGGCGTCCCAGCTGGACCTGTCCTTCGAGCGGGCCAGGCGCCTGCTCGAAACCCCGGACGTGGTGGAACGGTTGAGCCTCCTCCTGTCGGAGCTCAGTTCGGAAGTGGAGATCCAGTCCCTCCAAGACAAGCTGAACCGCCAGACGCGGGAGGAGATGGACCGCAGGCAGAAGGAGTACTTCCTGCGCCAGCAATTGGAGACCATCCAGGCGGAGCTGTCGGGAGGGGACGGCGGGGATTCGGGGGAGGCCGGGTACAGGAAACGGCTGGAATCCTTGGACTGCCCCCCCCCTGTCCGGGAAGTGCTGGAGAAGGAGATCTCCCGCCTCTCGCGCTTCGGCCCCTTTTCGGAGGAGCTGAGCCACCTGAGGGCCTTTCTGGACCTCGTCTTCGACCTTCCTTGGGGAAAGACCACACAGGACGTCCTGGACCTTTCCGCCGCCCAGAAAAACCTGGACCGGGACCACTATGGGCTCAAGAAGGTCAAGGACCGGATCCTCGAGTACATGGCCGTGTGCAAGCTCAAGGGCGGACACACGGGGACCCTGTTTTGCTTCGTGGGGCCGCCCGGAGTGGGGAAGACCTCCCTCGGGAGAGCCATCGCCCGGACTCTGGGGCGCAAGTTCGTGCGCATGTCCCTGGGCGGGGTCCGGGACGAGGCCGAAATCCGCGGCCACCGCCGGACCTACATCGGCGCCATGCCGGGACGGATCATCCAGGGCATCAAGAACGCGGGCTCCATGAACCCGGTCTTCGTGCTCGACGAGGTGGACAAGATGGGGTCCGACTGGAGGGGCGACCCCTCGTCGGCCCTCCTGGAGGCCCTCGACCCCGAGCAGAACCGGGAGTTCGTGGACCACTACCTCGGGTTCCCCTTCGACCTGTCCCGGGTCATGTTCATCGCGACGGCCAACACCCTGGAGAACATCCAGCCGGCTTTTCTCGACCGGCTGGAGATTCTCGAACTCCCTGGGTACACGGAGGAAGAGAAGCTCGCCATCGCGCGCCGGCACCTTCTGGCCAAGCAGTACGTCGCCCAGGGGCTGCGGGAAGATCAGGTGTCCCTTCCCGACGAGACCCTCCGCCTTCTGATCCGGCGCTACACGCGGGAGGCGGGCGTCCGAAACCTCGACCGGGCCATCGAAGCCGTCTTCCGGAAGGTGGCCAGAGGGCTCGCCGAGGGCAAGACGGGTCCCTTCGAGGTGGACCCAAAGGAAATCCCGCGAATGCTCGGCGTCGCTCGATTTCCGGAGGACTTCCGCCTGCGGCGGGACCTTCCGGGAGTGGCCACGGGGCTGGCCTGGACCGAGACGGGAGGTGAACTCCTCTTCGTGGAGGTGACCGCCACGCCCGGCTCCAACGTCCTGACCCTGACGGGGCAGATGGGCGAGGTCATGCGGGAGTCGGCCCAGGCGGCCCACACCTACATCAAGGAGCACCTCGAGGAGTGGGGGCTGGACCAGAAGGTCCTGGCGAAAAAGGACATTCACATCCACGTGCCCGAGGGGGCCATCCCCAAGGACGGGCCCTCCGCGGGCATCACCATCGCCGTGGCGCTCCTCTCCACCCTCACGGGCCGGAGCGTATCCCGCTCCCTGGCCTTTTCCGGCGAAATCACCCTCCGGGGAGAGGTCCTGCCGGTGGGCGGCCTGCGGGAGAAGCTCCTGGCGGCCAGGCGGGCCGGCATCCGGACGGCCGTCCTCCCCTTCGGAAACCGCCCCGAACGGCGGGAGCTGCCCGAGTCCATCCGCCGCGGGATGACCCTCCATTACGTGAAGGACGTGTCCGAGGTGTTTCGTCTGGCCTTCCCGGGCTTGCGCGTGGGGCGGGCGAAGCGGAAGAAGGAGGCGGCGGACACGCCTCCGAGAAAATCCAAGGCTTGAGAGGGGCCGATCTGTCTACTGGGTGCCCGTGATCACCAGGTTGTCCTGGAGGGCCCCCTGAAGGCTTCTCGCGGCGAGGGTGTAGCCGTTTTCCGTGGCCTGGTAGATGAGGGGCTGTCCGTAGGCGTCGGCCAGGCTCCGCATGGGCAGGTAACCGTCCCGGGCGAGGACCTCCAGGGACGGCGGGATCTTTCCCGTCTGCAACTGGTAGAGGTCGATGGCCGACGCCACGCGCTGGAGCGTCGTGCGCGTCAGGAGCGTCATTCGGTCGCGCTTGGCGGGCCCGTCGGTCCACGGAAGGTGGCTGAGGGGATGAAAGGGAAAGAGGACCACGGACACGGCGATCCAGCCCCAGAAGAGGGGGATCAACAGGGTTTCGAGGGCCGCCGCCGGGAAGGCGAACCGCTTCTCCTCGGGCGGGGCCTCGGGCTCCACGGGAAGAACCGGTCCGATGAGCTGGCGGTTGAAGAGTTCGAAAAGGGCCTTGCAGGCTTCGAACTCGTTCAGGCCGCTGCGGTCGATGATCTCCTGAACCGTGAAAACGCCGTTCACGTGCTGGTAGACCGCCATCTCTTCCTGGGAGAGGCGCACCACGTGGTCGTCCTGTAGGGGCTTTCCGGCTCCCGTGGCCTCCCCGAAGACGTCGTCCATGGAGGGGATCTCGGCGCGGGTCTCCAGGACGGGGGGGGTGGGCAACGGGATCTTGACGAAGATCTTGTCGAAAGAGGGGATCTTCTTCTCGATGAGGGGCCACTCGTCGAGCATCCGGATGCCTTCCATGAGGATGCTCTCGGCGGACATGGGGACCACGTTGCCCCGGTCGTACTCCACGGCGTCCCGGGCCTCGAAGTTGTAATCCCCGTCCCTCCAACGGAAGAGCCGGTAAACGGTCTGCTGCATCTGCGTGGCGAGGGCCGATCTCAGGCTCTCGGCGTCGATGAAGTTCTCGCTCACGAGGATGTACCCGAGGCGCTGGAGGGTCTGCCTCTGAATCTCCAGGGCCTTGGCCAGTTCTTCCTTGGAGATGCGCCCCGTCTTGACCAGGACGTGGCCGAGCCGATCCTCGATGCGCTTGTTGAGGGACTCGGCGCCCACGACGCTCCCCTCGAAGAAGGTGACGGTCACCACGTCCGCCTCGCTCTTGAGCGTGAGGTATCCCGTCTTCTTCTGAAGGGCGATGAGCTGGAAGATGTCGGCGAGGCTGAAATCCCTCAACGTTCCGGCTAGGGCCATGGCTACTCTCTCGTGCGGGCCCAGCCCTGCGGGGGGGCGGGGGCGCGAAGAGCCGACGGGATGCCGAAAAGACCCCAGAGGATCAGGAGCAAGGCGCCGGCGAAGAGGAACAGGAGGGAGCGGAAGGGGGCCGTGGACACGGGAACGGGAAAGGCGAGAGGAATCAGGAAGCCCTTCAGGAAGAAGCTCGAAAGAGCGCCGAACCACAGGAAGAGAAGGATGGATGAGGAAAAAGGCCTCCCCTCCGTGAAGTGGGCCGTTCCCGGCGCCACGAGGGCGAGGACCACGCGCTTGACCCGCTGGTGCTTCTGGTAGTTCTCCACCTCGTAGTTCTTCTTGAGCCTCGCTTCGGGAGAAACCCCGTCCTGCTTGATGTACAGATGGACGCACTGGGAACAGAACGACTCGAACTCCAGAGAGGTCTTGCAGCGGGAACAGAAGGGTTGGCCGCACTTGAAGCACGCCCGGGCGAAGAAATCGCGCTTCTTGAACAGCGCCAAGGACAGGAACAGAACCGGCAAGAGGACAAGCCAGGGAGAAAAGGCCGGGCGAAGGAGGAGGGGGGCGATTCCTCCGGGGTTGCCGCTGGCGAAGGGGGTGTCGGGGTGTCCGGCCGCCGCGCGGGCCGCGGCATCGAGGCTGGTTTCCAGGGGCATCCAGGCGGGGATCGGCGACCACTCGTCGGACTGGCTCAAATTCGCGGTCCGGAAGAGCCCCGGATCCAACTTGCGGGCCTGGGCCTGATCGTCCTCCGCGCCCGAGAAATCGAAGACCTTGTTCTTGGACAGGGCCCGGTTCAGGTAAGCCACGGCCATGTCCGGCCGGCTCTCCAGGGCCCGGCTGAACTGCTGGATGGCCTCCTGGTAGCGGTTCTGATAGTAGTAGAGGCAACCCAGGTTGTTGAAGATCCTGGCGTCCGAGGGGTTCTCGTTGAGCAATCCTCGGAAGAGGTTTTCCGCCTTCATGTAGCTGCCGTGGAGCATGTACCGGCAGGCCAGGAGGTAGCCGTAGGTCCCGCTCTTCGGGTCGGTGGGGGCGATGTGCTCGCCCAGGTAGCCGTCCAGGCCCACCTGGATCCGGTTGGCGTAGCAACGGACGTTGCTCACGTGGGGAGGAGACTGTCCGAGGTAGACCCGCTGGAGGGCGTGGAGGTGGAGGGCCCCCGCCGCCACGACCAGGGCCATGGCCAGGATTCCCACCACCCGTTCGGACCAACGGGCGTACAAGAGAACCAGGGCCGACCAGTACACGATCCACCAGAAGCCGGAGAGGAAGAGGAGGGAGGGCAGAAAGAGGACCACCAGCCCCGTCACCTCGATCCACTTGGAGTCGCCCCCTCCCAGCCACTCCCGAACGTCGTGGCGGAGGAGCCCCTGGTACTTGGAAAGCTGGATCAGGGTCAAGACCGAGAGGAGGGCCAGGGAGGCGAATCGGAGCCACATGGTGAAATTGGCCAGGGTGACCCACCGGGTCTCGGGATTGCGGGCCGCCGAGGTAATGGCCATCAGGGATTCGAAAAGGAACTCCCCGGAGAAAAGCCCCTCCTGGCTCCGGGCGGCGTCGGCCAGGGCCAGGTGGGCGGCGGGGTGATCCGGCGCGAACCCCGCCGCGAAGCGGGCCAGGCGGCGATAGGCTTCCTGGTTTCCGCTTTCCTTGGCCTCCAGAGCCATGGAGAGGAAGACCTCCGCCACGTCGGGGGAAGGCCGAAGCCCGCGCTCCACGCAATAGTCCGCGATTTCGGAAGCGATCTGGTCCTGGTCGCTCAGATCGGCGGCCGCCCGGAAGGCTCTCAAATAGCTGGCCAGAGTGGTCTGGTTGTTGACGTCCACCACCTCTTCCCTGGAGGTGGCGACCTGCCGCCGGATGAGGTCCGGGTCCAACCGCAGGACCGGGCCGTCCTGACGCGGCTCGGGCGCCGCCCAGGCGCCCAAGGAAGCCAGGAGGGCGCCTGTGAGCAGTGCGCGGATCCAAGGCGTCGTCTTCACGATCCCCGCTCCCTTCCTCCACCTTCCGCCTTCTTCAGGGTTTGAACATACAACATCTTGAGCTGGTAGAGGGATTGGTCGAGCAGATCCTTTTCGGTGAGCGAGAGGTTCCCCCGGGTCTTGGTCTGCAGCATCTCGAGGATGTCGATGATGGATGCGGCCGACTGGATGTCCAGCTCGGGCCGGCCCGTGAGCGGGTTGGGCACCTGCCCCAGGCTCATGAAGGCCGAGGAAGTGAGGTTGAGAAGGAACTCGGCGAAGGGGCCCTCCTGTCCCGGACCCTCCTGGGCGGATGGGGGGGGCGGGGGCTCCGGCGCGGGAGCGGCCGCGGCCTTCGCCTCGGGATTCTCCGGGACGTCCGCCTCGCGGCGTTGACCCTCCGCGGTGAAGTGCCTGCGGTCCAGGACCTTCACCCTAGACTTCCCCTGATCCTCCAAGGCGCCTCCTATCCCCCCAGTCTGGGACGAGCGTATCACCCGGTGGCGGGGCTTTCAAGGGCCGTTCCCGCGCGAAATTCCAGGGCGCAGAGCTGGGAGTAGAGTCCGCCGCGCCCCAGGAGCTCCTGGTGCGTTCCCTCCTCGGCCACCCGCCCCTGGTCGAGGACCACGATTCGGTGGGCGTTCAAGATGGTCGCCAAACGGTGGGCGATGACGAGGGTGGTCCGCCCTTGGACGAGGTTGAAGAGGGCCTCCTGGACCAGGTATTCGCTCTCTGAATCCAGGCTGGACGTGGCCTCGTCCAGAATGAGGATGGGAGGGTCTTTGAGGAGGGCCCGGGCGATGGCCAGGCGCTGTCGCTGGCCTCCAGAAAGGGAGAACCCCCCCTCTCCAATGCGGGTCTCATAGCCCTGGGGCATCTCGAGGATGAAGTCGTGGGCCAGGGCCTGCCGGGCGGCCGCTTCCACCTCCTCCCGGGAAGCCCCGGGCCGGCCGTAGGCGATGTTGGCGGCCACCGTATCGTCGAAGAGGACGGTTTCCTGCGTGACCATGCCGATCTGTGCCCGCAGGCTCCTCAGGGTTACGTTCCGGACGTCCACGCCGTCCACCGTGATGCGGCCCGCGGTGACGTCAAAGAGGCGGGGCAGGAGGTTCACGAGGGTCGTCTTCCCCGCGCCGGAGGGGCCGACCAGGGCCACCACCTCCCCCTTGGGCACCACGAGATCCAGGTCGCTGAGGACCCGCCGGTCGCCATCGTAGGCGAAGGAAACGGACTCGAAGCGGATGTCCCGGCTGAATGGGGGAAGGTCGGGGGCGCCAACCGACTCCCGAACGCGCAGGGGGCGGTCCAGGACCTCCACGGAGCGTTCGGCGGCCGAGACGGCCTGCTGGACGATGCTGTTGGCCTGGGAGAGCTTCTTCACCGGCACGTACATGGCGTAGAGCGTCGCCAGGAACGCGCTGAAGGCCCCCATGGTCGTCTGCCCGCTCAGGATGCGGAAGTGCCCGTAATACAGGATCCCCGCCACCGCCGCCCCCCCGATGAGCTCCATGAGGGGCGTCGTCAGGGCCATGACCCGAGTGGCCTTCAGGTTGGCCCGCAGGACTTCCTTGTTGTGCTTGCGGAAGCGGGCGGTCTCCGATTCCTCCATCTGGAACATCTGCACCACGCGGACGCCCGTGACCGTCTCCTTCATCAAATCCGCCAGGCGGGCCATGGCCTCCTGGCTCCTGTGGGCCGAACTCCTGAGTTTGCGGGAGAAGCGGGCCAGGGGCAGGACCACCAGAGGGATCGTGACGAAGGAGAGCAGGGTCAGCCGCCAATCCTGCCAGAAGGCACTGACGACAAGGGCCAGCAGGGCGAAGGAGTCCTTCAGGAGTTCGGTGAGCTTCTCGCTCACGCTGGTCTTGATCCGCTCGATGTCCGAGAGCAGCCGCGAAATCAGGGTTCCGGTGGGGTAGTCGGCGAAGAAGTCCTGGCCCTGACGCACGATGCGGGCGTACAGGTCGTCCCTCAGGTCGGTGATGGTGGAAAGGCCCACCCCGTCCAACCAGTATTTCCCGAAGTAGCCGAAGATCCCCTTCACCAGGAAGATGGCCACGAGGGACAGAGGGATGGCCACAAAAAGGCTCGTGGAATCGAGGTCGAACAAGCGGTTCAGCCCGAAGAAGGAGAGGTACCGGAAGAAGTCGCCCGTCGCCTGCGCGCCCCCCTTGGGATTGAGCAGGCCGTCGAAGATGAACCGCACCATGTACACCTCGAGGGCGTACAGCACGCTCACCACGGCCAGGGCAGCCACGCCGGCCAGAAAAGTGCCCTTGTGGCGCATCATGTACTCCCGCCAGATGCGGGCCATGGCCTGAAAGCCCAAGGTGCCTCTCCTTCCGGACCATTATGGACGAAGGGAAGCCGCGCCGCCAGGGGAAGGGTGGGGCGAGACCGGGAAAGTCGGACCGAGAGGCGGGCGCGCGGATTCGAAAGCCCCGGGAGGCGGGCCGCGGATCCCCCGGCCGGACTTACGAATAATACCGGATCAGGGCGTCCACGTAAGCCTCGGCCAGGCGCTGGCGGAAGGCGGGATCGGCGATGAGGGCCGCGTCCTTCGGGTTGGCGAGGTTGCAGACCTCGATGAGGACGGAGCAGGGGACCAGGTTGTTCCGGAGCACGGCGGGAACCCAGGAGCGCTTTCCCCGGATGACGTGGTCCCGGGTGGGGTTGAAGGGATGCAGGAGAAGCCCTCGGGCCGCAAAAGCCGCCTCGAGTTGCCGGCTGAATTGGAGGGAGAGGCCTTCGCTCCGCCGGAGGTCCTTCTTCGTCGCCTCGTAGCACCGCCCGGCTCGGAACTCCTCGAACTTCTCGTAAGCGGGCCCCGAGGAGCACCACCGGGTGGACCGGTACGAATCCCCGGGGATGTAGAACATGCTGCCGCGCAGGGAGGGGTGGAGCGAATCGGCGTGGACCGACGTGAAGACGATCCGCTGGGGGTCTACCCCCTCCTTCTGGAGCCGCAGGAAATACTGGTTGGCCAGGTGCCACCGGAGGTTCACCTCCACTTTGGTTTCCTCCCGGGAGGTCTGCTTGAACCAGGGGTGGGTCAGGATGACCGCCGTTGTGTTCGGGCTCAGGCGAGTCTTGTCCTGAGGCCGGTGGCCCAGTTCGGGAACGAGGAGGGTCATGAGGACCCTCGCCTTGGTGCGCCGCTCCAGGGTCTCCCGGATGCGGCAGGAGATGTCGTAGACGTACGAGTCCTCCCAGACCCCGTGCTTCATGGCCCCACGGTCCAGCCCCCCGTGGCCCGGGTCGAGGACCACCACGACGCCGTCCAGCACGGCGCTCTTGTAGGTGTTGGTCACGCCCTTCAACTCGGCTTGGTTCTCCGCCCAGGCACGGAAGCGCGGGTCCTCGGGGGGCAGGAACTGGGGCAGGAGGTCGTCGAGGGGAATCTTGACGGAGAAACCCACCGGAATGCTCGTGACGTCCGCGATGCCGGACCTTCGGGCCACCTCGCGAGCCAGGGCATTCACGTCCTCGGCGTTCACGTTGCCCGTGAACCGGACCACGACGGCGCTGTACAGGGCCTCCCCCGCCTGGAGCCGGTAGAGGGCGTAGGGGCCCTCTCCGTCCGATCCGTACTCGAGGGTGGGCACAGGAGCGGCGGCAGGCCGATCCTCCGGGCCCGATGCGGCTGCCTCCGGGCCGGGCGAAGGCGCGACCTCCGAAGGGGCATCCGGAGGGGTGGCGGATTCCGGGCCCGACGAACCCGGCAGGCCGGGGCCCGCCGGTGGAGCCGGCGCGTCCAGGGCGCGGATGGACGGGAGGAGTAGGCCGTCCGGGATGAGGACCTTGGCGCCCTTCCTGGGCCGGCGTCCCGCCGCGCGGTTCGCGGCCTCGATGGCCCCTGCGTTTTTGGCTCCTTCGGTGAACCAGCGCGCCAGGTCGGCCCAGGTCTCCTGGGCCCCCTTCGGGCCCGTGGCCCAGACGTGCTCCCACCCACCCGCCGTCCTTCGGTCGTCGGGAAACAGCCCAATCAGGGCCTCCCGGGCATAGGCGGGCCGGAGAAGGGAGAGGGGGATCCGGGCCTCCCGCAGCCTCCGGCCCTTCCGAACCGGATTGTATTTCTGCACGGCGGCGAGGTTCCCGGCAGATCCCGTAAAGGTGACCGTGGCGGCATTGAGCCCGCCTTGGGCCGTCAGGGGGACCCGGAGGAAAACCGGGCCCTCCACCACGGCGCGGCGGCCCTGCTGCGTGGGCACGGCCTTCGGCGGGGCCGCGCCCGCCAAGGCACACAGGGCCAGGAGACCCGCGACGGCGGCGGAGAAACCCCGCCGAACCGGCCTCATGACTCGGGCTCCCGAGTGCTTCGTTCCACGGACGAGCGCCTCCTGGTGCAGTATAGCAGGAGGGATGCAGAGGCCTTCCAACGGGTCTCCCGGTTTCCACGGGCGCTCGGCTCGGGCACAATGACGGCGGAGGCGCCATGCGGCCAACGCCCTTCTTTCTCGCGGACCTCGCCTCGCGGGTCCCGCTCTTTGAGGCGCGGGACCGGTTTCTGGCCCGCATCCGAGCCTTCTTCCGCCGCCGGCGCTTCCTGGAGGTGGACGCGCCGCTGCTCGTTCCGGCCGCGGGGATGGAGCCCCACCTCGATCCCTTCGTGGCGAGGGGGTGGGAGACGGGACGAACCGCGTTTCTTCCCACCTCCCCCGAGTTTTATCTCAAGAAACTGCTCGCCGCGGGCGTCAGGCGCTGTTTTTCCCTGGCCCCGTCCTTCCGGGACGAGACGCCCTCCCGGTCCCACAGCCCCGAGTTCCTGATGCTGGAGTGGTACCGCGCGGGTGGGACGCTTCCCGATTTGATCCGGGACGCCTCCGCGCTCCTTTGCCACCTGGGCGGGGACCTCCCCGGCGGGAAGATCCACCGGAGCGGGGAAACGCCCGTGGACCTCTGCGGCGGGATCGAGGTCATGACCCTGGGGGAGGCCTTCGAGCGGCACGCCGGAGGGGATTTCCGGCGCATCGGGTCGGTCGAAGGCTGGCGGGACGCGGCTCGGGCCCGGGGCGCTTCGGTCGGCGATGACTGGACAGCCAACGACTGCTTTTCCTACCTCATGATCGCCGAGGTGGAGCCGGCTCTCCGTGCCTACGCCAGGCCCGTGGCCCTCGTGGGATACCCGGCCTTTCAGGCGGCCCTGGCCTCGTTGGACGCGGCGGACCCCGGGCTTTCCCGCCGTTTCGAGCTGTTCGTGGGGGGCGTGGAGATCGCCAACGCCTACGAGGAGCTGACGGACGGCGCCGAACTGCGCCGACGCTTCGCGGCCTATCAGGAGGAGCGGCGGGCTTCGGGAAAGGACCCCCATCCCGAAGACGGACAGTTCGTGGAGGCGGTGGACCGGCTCGGTCCCTGCGCCGGCATCGCGCTGGGCGCCGACCGCCTCCTGGCCCTTCTCTTGGGAGAGACCGTGCCCCGGATCCGCCACGGCGCTCCAGGGTGACGGACGCGAACCGGCGGCCTACTTCAGGACGCCGGCGAGGTCGTCCAGTACGGCGGCTTCGGCCTCGGAGACCTTCTTGCCCAGGCCGAGAAACCCGCCGGCGGCTTCCGCGACGGCCCGCGCGCCTCCAAGGATCTCGCCGGCGAGTTCTCGCCGTTCCGCCTCGCCCAGCTGGGCCCACAAGCTGCTCACGTACCTCTTCCACGCCTCCATCAGCACCGGCCCCGGCTTCTCCTTGAGCCAGACTTCCAGCATTTCCTGGCCCGATCCGCCCTGGATCACGCCCCTCTCCCGGGCCGCGCGCAGGATGGCCTCCCGCTCCTTGGGCTCCAAGGTTCCGTCCGCCCAGGCCACGGCGGCCAGGGGCACGATCCCCAGGGCCAGCACCGTGCGGGAGTTCACCCCCAGATCCAGGAGGTGGTCGAGGAGGGCGTCGTCGGCCCCGTGGATGGCCTCCTTCAGTGCCGCGCGCTCTTGCTCCCGTTCGGCCTTGGCGCGCAGCTCCCTGAGCAGCCGCTCGCTCTCGCGGGCGAAAAAGGCGTCCTCCAGGGCCTTGGTGTCGGGGTTGATGGTGTGGTTGGTCATGAACGGTCTCCTTCCCTCCGAAACTCGATCTCGCGGTGGAGCGCCGGCCCGGGGGGCGCGCTCACTGAATGATAGACCAACTCCCTAGGCGCCCGAAACCGTGCCCCCGCCCCCTGCCGCCTCCCCCGGGGGGCCCTCCGCCCGCGGCAAGGACTGCGCACCGTACAGGTCCCACGCCGTAACCAGCAGGGCCGCCACGATGGGGCCCAGGACGAGCCCGATGGGTCCGAAGAGGGAAAGCCCCCCGAGGGTACCCAACAAGATCAGGAGGTCGGGGAGGCGGGTGTCCTTCCCCACAAGGCGCGGCCGGAGGAGGTTGTCCACGGAGCCCACGACGGCGACGCACCAGATTGTGAGGCCCACCGCCGCGCCCGGGTGCCCGGAGAGGAGCAGGTACGCCGCGCCTGGAACCCAAACGATGGCCGTGCCCACGCTGGGGATGACCGAGCACACGGCGGCGGCCGTGCCCCAGAAGACGGGGCCCTGGATTCCGGCGACGGCGAAGGCGAGGCCCACGAGCGCCCCCTGCACGGCCCCCACGACAAGGGTTCCCTTGACCACCGCCCGGGCCATGGAGATGAAGCTCTCCTCCATGCGCCGGTGGTTCTGGGACGCGAGGGGCAGCACGGCGTAGGCGCGGTCCAGGATCGCGCGCCCCGACGTCAGGAACGCCAGCATGGCGTACAGCATGACGAAGACAAGGAGGAGAAACCGGGCTGTGCCCAAAGCCCCCGCCGCCAGTGCATCGGCGGCGAATTCCGCGGCGCGGGCGGCCACTTCTCCGGACTTTTCGAGGATCTGGTCCTGGTAGGGGGCCAGGCGGTCCCCTCCCGGAATCCTCGCCAGGAGGTCTTCGAAGGCGTGGCCCCCCCGGGCTTGCTCCTGGACCCAGGGGACCAGGGTCTGGCTCACGTCCACCGCCTGGCCCGCGAGGACGCCGAGGAAAGCGAGGAGAGGCAGGATCACCAGGAGGAGATCCAGCAGGACGGTGGCGCCGGCGGCCCACGCGGCCCTGCCGCGGAACACCTTCAACAGGCGAAGGTAGACGGGATGCGACAGGCCCGCGAAGACGGCCGCGGCCAAAAGGGTCAGGAGGTACCCCTGGATCATTTTGAGGAAGAGGAGGGTGATGCCTCCCGCGAGGATGAGGAGGAAGGCCTTCTGATTCTTGGGTCGGTCGCTGGGATCCACGGGCGCCTGCCTTCCGGTCCCCCGAAGGCGCGGGGGGACGTGGGGGACCTCCCCGGGTGGGTCGTTACTCCGCCGCCAACCCGGCCACTTCGGCTCCCGTGCGGGCCCGAAGCGCCTTGCGAGCCATCCGGTGGCACGTCCGATACGAGAGGCCCCGGACGCGCTCCTTCACTTCCAGGATGGAGGAAGGGGTCATGGAGAGCTCCTCCACGCCGAGCCCGACCAGGAGCGGGACCATGGCGGGATCGGCGGCGGCCTCCCCGCACACGGAAACGGGCTTTCCGGCGGAGGCCGCGGCGTCGCAAACGCTCGCGATGCACTTCAGGACCGCTGGATGCATGGGGTCGTAGAGGTGGGCCACGGCGTCGTTGTTCCGGTCGATGGCCAGGAGGTACTGGATCAGGTCGTTCGTGCCGATGGAGAAAAAGTCCACATGGGGCGCGAACGCGGCGGCCGTGAGGGCCACGCTGGGGACCTCCACCATGATCCCCACGGGCAGGGCCTCGTCAAACTCGTCTCCGGCCTCCCTCAGTTCGCGCTTGCACTCCTCCAGAAGGGCCGCCGCCTGTTGAAACTCCTCGAAGGTGGTGATCATGGGAAAGAGGACGGCCACGTTTTTCCGCCGGGAGGCTCGCAGGATGGCCCTCAGCTGGGGTTTGAAGAGCTCCGGATGCTTCAGGCAGAAGCGGATGGCCCGGACTCCGAGAACCGGATTGCGCTCGGTCCGGTCCAGCACGGAATGGAAGTACTTTTCCCCGCCGAGGTCCAGGGTCCGGATCACCACCTTGTGGGGGAAGAATCCCTCGGCCAGGCGGAGGTAGGTCTCCATGTGCTGCTCCTCCGTGGGGAGGGCCGGAGAGCAGGTGAGGAAGAGGAACTCGCTCCGGTAAAGGCCCGCGCCGCTGGCCCCCACCGAGAGCGCCGTCTCGATCTCATCGAGGAGATCCACGTTGGCCGTCACCAGGATCCTGTGGCCGTCGACGGTTCGGGCCTCTTCCCGCGCCTTGGCCAGGATGCGGGCGCGGTGCCGTGAAAAGGCCTCCGCTCTGGACCGGTATTCCTCGGTTTCTTCGGGCGTGGGGTCGAGGATCACGTCACCGTTGAGGCCGTCCACGATCACCGGACGCCTCGAATCGGCCAGGTCCATGAGCCCCTTCACCCCCACCACCGCGGGGATCTCGAGGGAGCGGGCGATGATGGCCGTGTGGGACGTGCGGGCGCCCCGCTCCGTGGCGAAGCCCACCACGGGAGATTCGTGGAGGGTGCCTGTCTCCGAGGGAGTCAGCGTGTCCGCGAGGATGACGAGGTTGTCCCCCGACCAGGCGGCGCTCTCCCGCGACGGCCCCGACAGGTGGATCAGGATGCGCCGCTGAAGGTCCTCCACGTCGGCGGAGCGGTCCTGGAAGTAAGGGTCGTCCGAGGCCAGGAGGGCCTTGATCAGGACCTGCATGGTCTCCTGAAGGGCGTACTCGGCGTTGACCCGCTCGGTGCGAATGCGGTCGCATGCACCGCGCAGGAGGGAAGGATCCTTGAGGAGGATGGCGTGGGCGTCGAAGATGGCCAGGAGTTCTTCGCTCAACCTGGGGCGGGCCTGCTCCTTCTGGGCCTCGATCTCGGAGACGGTGGCCGAGAGAGCCGCGGTCATCCGCTCCACCTCCCCCGGGACGGCCTCCTCCGAGAGGGAGACCTTGACCACGGGGATCTCGTGCGCCAGCACCACCTGCGAGGTGCCGATGGCGATGCCTGGAGAGACGGCGGTGCCGTGGAGGCGCATCATTCCTCCCCGAACTTGTCTCGGAACAGCCCCTCGATTCGCGCCATGGCCTCCTCCTCATCGGGCCCGTGGACTTCGAGGGTGACGGGCGTATCCTTGCCCGCGGCGAGGGTGAGGACCCCCAGGATGGACTTGGCGTCGGCGGACATCTGGGCGGTGGAGAGCGAGACCTGGGACCGGAACAGGTTGGCGAGCTGGACGAGCTTGGCGGCGGCCCGCGCGTGGAGCCCCAGCCGGTTGCTCACCAGGATCTCCCTCCGGATCATGCCCCCTCCTCGGGGCTCAGGACCTCGCTGACGGACACCATGGCGCTCTGCCCTTTTTCCCTGAGGATGGGGAGGGCGTCCCCCAGGGCCGTCCCACCCTTCCGCAGGAGGATGGCCTTGATGAGCATTGGGAGGTTCATGCCGGTAAGGATCTCCACCTTGCCCGCCTCGTAGAAAGTCATGGCCAGGTTTGTGGGAGTCCCCCCGAAGAGGTCCGTGAGGACCAGGACCGCCCCGGCCGACTCCTGGAGCTTCCGGAGGCCTTTCCGGATCTGCTCCTTGGCGGCCGCCGAATCGAGGGTCCACTCGATGCACAGCGGGACGACGAGGGGATCCTCCTCCCCCAGGATGCGAAAGGCCACGTCCACGAATTCCTTGGCCAGGTTGCCGTGGCTGACGACGAGGATTCCTAGCATGGTCACCTCTTGTGGTCGCGGTGGAGGAGGTTCACCGAGAGCCCCCCCTCGGCCCGGAGCATATCATACAGGCGCCTGGCCACGGCAACGGACCGGTGGCGTCCCCCGGTGCATCCCACGGCCACCGTGAGGTAGGACTTCCCCTCCCGCTGGTACTGGGGGAGGAGGTACTGGAGAAAGGACCACAGGCGCTCGATGAAGTCGGACCCTTCGGGGGACCGGCACACGAAGTCAAAGACGGCGTCGTCCTCCCCCGTGAGGGGCCTGAGTTCGGGAACGAAATGGGGATTGGGAAGGAACCGGACGTCGAAGACCAGCGCCGACTCCGGGGGAACCCCGTAGGCGAAGCCGAAGGAGAGCAGGTTCACGGTGAGCGTGCGGGGCTCGGCGAAGGATTCGGCCTCGCGCTCCACGGCGGCCCGGAGCTGGTGGATCGTGGTGTCGGAGGTGTCCAGCACGAGATCGGCCCGCTCCCGGATCGCCGCCAGCCGGGCTCTCTCGAGGGCGATGCCCTCCTCCACTGAGCCCCGGGGGGTCAACGGGTGGGGGCGCCGGGTCTCGGAGAATCGGCGCACGAGGACCGGATCCCGGGCGTCCACGAAGAGGATGCGGACCTTCAGGGGGGACTTGCGCAGGGCTTCGTAAACCACCGGAAAATGGGTGTCCAGATGGCCTTCCCGCAGGTCCAGTCCCAGGGCGAACCGGGGCCCCACGTCCCCTCCCGCGCCTTCCAGGAGTTCGAGGAACTTGGGGAAAAGGGCCAGGGGGAGATTGTCCACGCAGTAAAAGCCCAGGTCCTCCAGGGTCTTGATGACCTGGGACTTGCCGGCCCCGGAGAGGCCCGTCACGATGAAGAGGGCGCGCTCACTCATCGCCGGGCCTCCCGCCCATGGCCTGCTGAAGCCTCTCGGCGAAGGTGCGCGCCGTATGGATGCCCTTCCTCTTCAGGAGGAGGTTTCGAACGGCCACTTCGAGGAGGATGGCGATGACGCGGCCGGGCGCCACGGGCATGAGCAGGTAGGGGACCGGCGCGCCCAGGATGCGGATGGTCTGCTCGTCGAGTCCCAGCCGATCGTAGACGCCGTCCTCCCGCCAGTGCTCGAGCTCCACGACGAGTTCCACGTCCTTCCGGTCCCGCGTGGCCACCACCCCGAAAAGCTCCTTCACGTTGATGATCCCGAGGCCCCTCAGCTCCATGTGGTGCTTGAGGAGCTCGGGCGCCTCCCCCGTGAGGACGTCGCCCCGGCGGTGGATCTCCACGAGGTCGTCGCTGACCAGCCGGTGGCCTCGGATCACGAGGTCCAGGGCGGTTTCGGATTTTCCGATGGAGCCCTGGCCGATGAGCAGGAGACCCACCCCATAGACGTCCACGAGGACCCCGTGGACCGTGAGGCAGGGGGCGAGGGCGGCGGCGAGCCCGTCGGTGACGGTGACGATGGTGATGGAGGAGGCCTCCCGGGTGAGCAGGATGGGGGTCTGGGTTTCCTCGCCAAGCTCCAGGAGTTCGGGCAGGGGGGTGAGGTTCTTCGTGAGAAGGAAGCAGCTCACCTCCTTCTCGAAGATGTGCTTCAGGGCCTTCCGCCTCGCCTTGGGGTCCTGGCGGCTCAGGTAGGAGATCTCGGTGCTTCCGAGGATCTGGATCCGCTCCGAGTGAACGAACTCGGGCACCCCGGCCAGAGCCAGGCCCGGCTTCTGAATCCGCGGGCTGGAGATGAACTTGGACAGCCCGCCCTTGCCGGCGAGGACCTCCATGGCGAGCTGGGGAAAAGCGTCCAGGAACTGCCGCACGGTCATCCGAGGGTGGGTCTCTTGTCCCGTGAGGACTTTCATGGTTTCCCCGGCGGTCGCACGATTCCCAGGCCCTGCTTGGCGTCCCGAAAGATCACCGCCACCCGGCCGGTCCCCTTTTCGGGGAAGACCAGAACGGGCCCGTCTCCCTCCAGGAGGAGCAGGACCGCGTCCTCCGGGGCGAGGGGCTTGGGATGGAAGAGGTCGTCGCGTACGGCCACGGGCGGGCCCCTTCTACGGGCCCGCCGCGGTGGGCCTTCCTCCTCCTCCTCCTCTTCCGGGGAGGCCTCCGCCGCGGAAGAGGCGCCCTTCGTGCGACGGGAGAGGCGGCGGGTCTTGTCCTTCTGGGCCTGCTGCTCCACCGCGTCTGCGGCGTCGTTCATGGCCATGTACATGTCCTCGGCCAGGCCGCTGGCCTTGTAGATCCGCTCCTTGGCGCAGTGGACCACCAGGTTCACGCGGTGGAGGTTCTTCTCCACCTCGAAGGAGGCGTGGGCCGAGAGGATGGGCCCCGTGAAGCGCTCCAGCTTGGCCAGCTTCTTCTCGGCTTTGGTCTTGAGAGCGTCGGTGAGCGTCAGGTTCCTTCCCGAGTACTCGACTCGCATCGCTCGCTCCTTTCGTTACGAATGGGCGCGCCCCTTCCTCCGCCCGGAGGTGGGGATGTTCATCTCTTCTCGGTACTTGGCCACCGTCCGGCGGGCCAGGAGGATCCCCTCCCGGCGAAGGAGGTCCGCGATCTGCTGGTCGCTGTGTGGCCTGCCCGGCGGCTCCGTTTCGACCAGGGCCTTGATGCGCTCCTTCACGCGAAGAGCGGACACGTCGGCCCCGTCCAGGGTGTTGATGCCCGTGTTGAAGAAGTACTTCATGGGGAAGATCCCCCGCGGGGTCTGCATGTACTTGTTCGAGACGACGCGGCTCACGGTGGACTCGTGGACGCCCACCCGCTCGGCCACGTCGCGCAGGACCAGGGGGCGCATGAAGGAGGGCCCCCGGTCGAGGAAGTCCCTCTGGAAGTCCACGATTTCCCGGGCGACCTTGAAGATCGTCCGCTGGCGCTCCTCGATGCTCTTGAGGAACCACATGGCCGAGCGGACTTTGTCGCGCAGGTAGGCGAGGGCTTCCTCCCCGGCTTCGGGAGATCCCTCCTCCGCCATGGTGCGGTATTGGCGGCTGATCCTCAGGCGGGGCAGACCGTCCTCGTTGAGGAGGACGCGGTACCCGTCGGCGTCCTTCTCCACGATGACGTCGGGAACCACCGTGGGGTTCACGGGGTTGTTGAAGCGCAGGCCCGGCTTCGGGTCCAGGTGCCGGATGAGGGCGAGGGCCTCCTCCACCTCCTCCTTCTTCACGCCCAGCCGCGAGGCGATCTGGGCAGGCGTGTCCACTCCCAGCCGCTCCAGGTGGTCGGCCACCAGGCGGGAGGCCAGCGGGTTGGGGCTCCCCAGGGCCCGGAGCTGGACGAGGAGGCATTCGCGGAGGTCCCTCGCGGCGGCCCCGACGGGGTCCATGACCTGGACCACGGCGAGCACCGCCTCCACCTCGGCGGGCGAGGTCCCCGAGGCGGCGGCCGCCTCCTCCACGGTTACCAGCAGGTAGCCGTCCTCCCTCAGGTTGCCGATGAGGGTCCGGGCGATCTCCCGCTCCTTCTCCGTGAGGCGGCTCAGGCCCACCTGCCACTCGAGGTGTTCGGCGAG
>JBFMHB010000026.1 GCA_040752915.1 Acidobacteriota bacterium | reverse complement strand
TGGTACCGGCGGGAGACGGAAACGCCCTCGAAGCTCGCCCTGGCCCTCAAGGCCCCCTACCGCCTCCTCCTCAACAAGTACTTCGTGGACGAGGCCTACTCCGCCGCCTTCATCCGCCCCCTGGTCATGATGTCGCGCTTCGCGTCCGGGGTGGACAAGTGGCTCGTCGACGGGTCCGTGAACGTCGTGGCCTACAGCAACGAAGTCTTCGGGCTCCTGCTCCGTTTCTTCCAGACGGGGTACATCCGGAACTACGCGCTGTTCCTGCTCCTGTCGGTCCTCGTGCTGATTTACTTCTTCTCCTGAGGGGGGGAGCTTCATGGGCGATTTCCTGATGGGTGTGCTTCCCGTTGCGGGCATGGCGCTGGCGGCCTGCCTGCTCTTCCTCCTGGCCGCGGTGGTCAAGAACGCCCGGCTCATGGGAGGACTGGGCGTGGCCGCCATCCTTCTCCTGGGCGGTGCCCCCGTATTGCTCCTCTGGTCCGAGGGCGGGAGGGTCGCCCCCCAGACCCTGCTCTCGGCGGATCGGCTCGCCCTCTTCTTCGACGGGCTGTTCGTCCTGGCCGCGGCGCTCGTGGCCCTTCTCTCCCTGGACTATTTCCGGCGCAAGGACTCGGAGCACGGCGAACTGTTCGGGTTTCTCGCCCTGGCGGCGACGGGGATGATGGTCCTCGGCTCGGCCACGAACCTCGTGACCTTCTACCTGGGCCTCGAGACCATGTCCATCTCCTTCTACGTCCTGGCCGCATTCTTGAGAACCCACGAGAACGCCGTGGAGGCGTCCCTGAAGTACTTCCTCCTCGGCGCCTTCTCTTCGGCCTTCCTCCTCTTCGGCATGGCCCTGATCTACGGCTCGGCGGGTTCCCTCGACTTCGGTGGCGTGGCCGCCGTTCTGGCCTCGGGATCTCCCGCCCTGGGCGAGCCCTTCCTCCTGCTGGGCTTCTTCCTCTTCCTCGTGGGGCTCTTTTTCAAACTCTCCCTGGTCCCCTTCCACTTCTGGGCCCCGGACGTCTATCAGGGATCGCCCACCCCCGTGACGGCGCTCATGGCCGTCGGGGGCAAGACCGCCGCCGCCGCGGGCGCCATCCGCATTTTTCTCTCTGCCTTTCAGACCAGCCCGCTTCTTTCGGAGAAGTGGCTTCTCCTCTTCGCCACGGTGGGGCTCCTGACGATCTTCGTCGGAAGCATGATCGCCATCACCCAGAGGCAGATGAAGCGCCTGCTGGCGTATTCCTCCATCGTCCACGCCGGTTTCATCGCCCTCGGACTGGGCACCCTGGCGGTTCCCGGCCTTCGGGGTCCCATGCTGGAGGCCGTGCTCTTCTACCTCGCGGCCTACCTCCTCATGAACGTCGGGGCCTTCACCGTGGCCGGAGCCGTGGAGACGCCGGGCCGGACGGATGAGGCGCTCACGGCCTACGCGGGCCTGGGCACGACGGCGCCCTTCGCGGGGGCCCTCCTGTCCGTGTTCATGTTCAGCCTGGCGGGCATCCCCTTGACCGCGGGGTTCCTGGGCAAGTTCTACGTCTTCAGGGTCCTGGTCCACGGAGGTTATTACTGGTATGCGGCCCTGGGCCTGGTGGGGGCGGTCATCGCGACCTACTATTACTTGAAAGTCGTGGTGGCCCTCTATTTCCCCGGCCAGGACGCCGAGATCCCGCCCGCCCCGAAGATGGGCGCGGTTACCCTGGGGGTCCTGGGGCTCATGGGCGCCGGCACCCTGTATCTGGGCGTCTTCCCGGGATTCCTGAACGCGCTCGTGGCCGGCCTGACCATCGGCTGAACGGGCTCGAGGGCAAACCGGGCCCGCCATGGGCGACAGGGTTGACCTCCGACTTCACGCCGCGCTCCTGTTCGTCCAGGTCACCTTCGGCGCGTTCCACGTCGTCGGCAAGTTCGTCCTCGGTTCTGTGGAGCCGATGGCGGTGGCCGCCACGCGGATCCTGATTTCCACGCCCCTCCTGCTCCTCCTGGCCCATCGCGTGGACCCTCGGATACCCTCCCGGACGGACCTCGGCCGGCTCGCGGTGCTGGGGCTTCTGGGCGTCTTCCTGAACCAGGTGCTCTACATCTACGGACTGAAGATCACCTCGGCCACCAACGCGGCCATCCTCATGCCCTCCATTCCGGTCTTCGTGGCGCTCGTCCTCGCCCTCTCCGGGCGCGAGCGGCTCTCCTCCGGCCGGTGGGCGGGGGTCCTCCTGACGGTGGGCGGGGCCCTGGTCCTCCTCGACTGGAGGGGAGCCGACTTCGGGAGGGGCGCTCTGGCGGGGAACCTGATGCTCCTCGTCAACTGCCTGTGCTACGCCTTCTACCTCGTCCTGCAACGGCCCATGCTCGAGCGCCTGCACCCCCTGACGGTGGTGGCCTGGGCCTTTCTCTTCGGGGGCCTGGGAGTCCTGGTTCCGGGCCTCCCCGCCCTGGCCGGGGCGTCTCCGGCCGGTCTGGCCCCGGGCGTAATTCTTGGCATCCTGTACATCGCCGTGATCCCCACGGGGGTCAATTACGCCCTCAACACGTGGGCCCTCGGCCGGTCCTCGCCCGCCCTTGTGGCGGCCTACACGACCCTTCAGCCGCTGGCGGCGGCCCTCCTGGCCGTCCCCTTTCTGGGGGAGCGCCTGGGATGGCGGGAGGCCGTGGGTTTCGGACTCATCTCCATGGGCCTGTTCCTCGTGAGCGGACGGAAGGGCGGGGAATCCCCGCGGGCCGCGCGGGGTTGAACGGCGTGGAGAAAAGGGGGGCCGCCGGATGACCATCCAGGCCTATCACGAGGCCAGCAAGCACCGGCCGGACAGCTACGCGGATGGGCCGGGTTACCTCGATTGGGCCTCCCAACCCGACCCCTTCCGGACCTTCACTGGGGCTCCCTCCACGAGGCTTCCCTTGGGCGGACTGCGCGGGCGGCCGGGTTTTGGAGACATTCACTCGGGCTCCTCCGAGCCGGCGGCCCCCTGGGGGCTTTCGAGCCTCGGGGCCTTTCTGGAGCACTCCCTGGCCCTTTCGGCGTGGAAGGCCTTGGGCCGGTCGCGCTGGTCCCTGAGGTGCAACCCGTCGAGCGGGAACCTGCACCCCTCCGAGGGATACGTGGTCTGGCCGGGGAGCGGGGACCTGCTCCCGGGGATCTACCATTACCTCAGCCTGGACCACAGCCTGGAGCGGAGGGCCGCGCCTGAAGACGTCCGTTCCTGGAGGGCCGCTTTCGGCGAGGGCGGGTTCCTCGTGGGGCTATCGTCCATTCACTGGAGGGAGGCCTGGAAGTACGGAATCCGGGCCTATCGGTACAGCCAGCACGACGCCGGCCACGCCCTGGCGGCTCTCCGCTATGCGGCCGCTTGCCTGGGTTGGCGTTTGCGGCTCCTGCCCGATTGGGGGGATGGGGAAATCGAGACCCTTCTCGGCCTGGACCGAGGGTCCGACTTCCCGGGCGCAGAACGGGAACAGCCCGACTGGCTGGCGTGGGTAGGCGTCGGCGGCGTGCCGCCAGGGGCGCGGGACTCCCTTCTCGATGCGGTTTCTCAGTGCGCCTGGAGCGGAAGGGCCAACGTCCTCAGCCCCGCCCGAAGGGAGTGGGCGGCTCTGGAGTCCGCCGCCGCCGCGGGGAGAAAGCCGCCGACTCAAGAATCGGAGGAGACGGATTCCTTGGAAACTACGCTCCCGCCGCTGGGCTTCGCGAACCGGGATCAACTCGCCGGGCACCTGATCCGGACCCGGCGGAGCGCCGTGGCCTTCGACGGGGTCACCGCGCTCTCCAGGGAGGGCTTCTTCCGGGTCCTGGACGCCCTCCTGGTCCGCCCCGGCGTTCCGCCATTCGACGCCTTGCCCTTCAGGCCCCGCATTCACCTCCTGGTCTTCGTCCATCGCGTGATGGGAATCGCTCCAGGGCTTTACTGGCTTCCCCGGTCGGCGGGCGCCACCGAGCGCCTTCTCGAGGCCTGCGCACGAGACTGGCTGTGGTCCCCCGTGGAGGGGGCCCCGGACCATCTTCCCCTGATCAGGCTGGCCTTCGGGGACGTGCGCCGGACCGCCAAGGCCCTCTCCTGCGGCCAGGATATTGCGGGAGACTCCTCCTTTTCCGTCGGGATGCTGGCCGAGTACGGGGAAACCCTGGCGCTGGGCTCCTGGTGGTACCGCCGGCTCTTCTGGGAGGCGGGAGCGGTGGGCCAGGCCCTCTACCTCTGGGCGGAGGCGGAGGGGCTGCGAGGCACCGGCATCGGGTGTTTCTTCGACGACGAAGTCCACGAACTGATCGGCCTGAGGGGGAATGCCTTCCAATCTCTGTACCACTTCACGGTCGGGGGGGCGGTGGAGGATGGCCGGCTCACGACCCAAGAGCCCTACGCCCACCTGGAGACCGGGGCGCGCGAAGCCCCATAGCCATCCAACCCGAAAGGACCCCAAGGGCGGACAGGCCCAAGAGGACGAGGACAGGGGAGGTCCGTTGGGCCAGAACGCCGACGGTCGCCTGGGTCAGGGTGGCGGCCAGGCCCCCCGCGCCCGTAACGAGCCCCGTGGCCGCGCCGAGCCGATTCCCCGGCACCACGTCGCCCATGAGGGCGAAGAGCAGGGGGAAGGTCATCAGGACCATGAACATGGAGATCCCCAGGAGGGCCACCGAGGACCAGAGTCCCTCCATCAGGAGAGACCCCGCGAAGGCCGCCCCCGAGCCCGCGAGCAGGCCAGCCAGGAGCCTTCCCCGGTCCAACCGATCCGAGAGGCTCCCGCCCAGCGGTTGGGCCAGGATGCCCGTGGACATGACCAGGGTCATGACCGTTCCCATGGCTCGTTCGTCCAGGCCCCGGACGGCGACGAGATAAGTGGGTAGAAACCCGGCGGCCGTGACGAAGAAAGCGGTGCGGAGAAAGGAAAGGGCCACCATCCTCGCCAGGAACCGACGGTCCATGGGCCCGTCGGGCGAGGGGGAGGCGGTGCCGGCCCTAAAGGTTCGGGGGGACGCGAGGGGGAAGGCCGAAACGGTGGCCAGGCCAAGAAGGACGCCAGCTCCCGCGAAGGGGAGGACCGCCCAGCCGGGGGATCCCAGGACCACGGCGAGTTCGGCGAGCGCAAGGGGGAACAAGGTCCGACCCACGCTTCCTCCGGCGTTGTTGATGCCCTGGACGAGCCCGCGGTTCTCGCGGCTCGTCACTTCGTTCACCAGGGCGGTGGCCACGCTGTGGTAGGTGCCGGCGCCCGCCCCCGCGGCCAGCGCGAAAAGGATGAGAAGGGGTCCGGCCCAGGGGCCTTCGGGCGATACGAATCCGAAGGCGCAGAAAGACGCGCTCGCGAAAACCAGGCCCCACCCCACGACCGCGCCCCGGCGGCCCGTGGCATCCGAGAACCGCCCCCAGAGCGGCTCCGCGAAGGCCGTGGCGAGGGTGTACGCGCTGAGGATGAGGCCCACCAGGGCGAATCGCCCGTTCCGGCCGAACAGGAGCGCGAGCAGAACCGAAAGGCCGATGCCGTAGCCATCGACGAGCACATGGGTGAAAGTGGTCAACAAGAGGGTCCGGGTCCCGGATAAAGCCAGCCCCCCCTCGCTTCCGGGCGAAGGGTCCGAGACGGTGGGCGTTCCGTTCCGATTCACCCGGTCACCCAAAGGATCCAAGGCGTCCCCACCGCGAGGAAAACCGCCGTGTTGACCGCCGTCACCAAGCCGCCGTACCGGTAAATTTCGGAGGTGGAGAGGTGGCCGCTTCCCGTGAAGAGGACGTTGGCGCTGGAGCCCTGCGGGGTGATGCAGGAGAAGAAGTTGGTCGCGAAGAGGAGCATGTACGCGGCCAGGGCCGGCGGGACGCCCGAAAAGAGAGCCACGTCCAGAAACACGGCAAAGAGCGCGAACAGGTGCGCCGACTGGCTCACGAAGAAATAATGAAGCGCCACGTACCCGCCGACGAGGGACAGGTACGCGACGGCGGGATGGGTTCCGTGGAGGGTCCCCGCGAAGGAGGAACCGATCCAGGTCATGAAGCCCAGGCGGTTCAGTTCCGCGCTCAGGGTGAAGAGGATGGCGAACCAGATCCAGATTTCGAGGGCCTCGCCCTCCTTCCGGAGGTCCGAGGCGCGGAAGACGCCCGTGAGGAGGAGGACCGCGAGGCCGAAGAGCGCCGCCGCCGTGCGGTCGATGCCCAGGACGCCCCCCAAGCCCCACGCGGCCACGAGGGAGAAGAACACGGCGGCCGTGATCCACTCGTCCCGGGCGGGGGGACCCAGCTTCCGCAGGGCCTCCTCGGCGAGCCCGGGCGCCTCGGGTGTGCGAGTGACTTCCGGTCCGACGACCTTGAGCAGGACCCAGGGCACCACAAGGAGGGAAGCGGCCACGGGAACCACCGCGGCGAGAAACCACGAGCCGAAGGTCACCTTCACGCCCGCCGTCTCCAGGGCCAATCCGGCTCCGGCGGGGTTGGCCGCCATGGCCGTGAGCCACAGCGACGAGGAGAGGCTCAGGGAGGCCATCCCGGCCATCATCAGGAAGGCCCCGAGACGGCGGCGGGCCCCTTCGGGTGCCGCGCCGAGGCCCTCGCAGAGGGAGGCGACCACGGGATACAGCACGCCGCTCCGGGCCGTGTTGCTGGGGAAAGCCGGGGCGATGAGGGCGTCCGTCACGAAGAGGCTGTAGGAAAGCCCGAGGGCCGAACCGCCGATGCGGCGGATCACGTGGAACGCCAGCCGGGCGCCCAGCCCGGACCGGATCACGGCGCGGGAGAGGAGGAAGGCGGCGACGATCAACAGGATGAAGTCCTCCGAGAAGCCCGCGAACAACTGGCGGCCCGACAGCGTGCCCGACAGGACGGAGCCCGCCCCCGCCGCCAGAGAGGCCGTGAGGATCGGGAGGGCCCTCAGGACCACCGACAGGATGGCGAAAAGGAAGAAGCCGAAGAGGTGCCAGGCGGGAGGGGTCAACCCACCGGGAGGCGGGAGGACCCACGTGCTCGCCGCCGCCACGGCCGCCACCGCCAGGGGCACGGGGCGGGTCTCCGAGGTCCACCGTTCGAGCATTCGGCTCATCCCTTTCATGGCTCCATTGTACAGGCCGGGAAAGATGGGCGTACACTCTGTGTTCAAGACAGGGAAAGGAGATCCGGTCATGGCGACGATCACGTTGAAAGGCAACCCCATCCACACGTCGGGAGAGCTTCCCGCCGTCGGCTCGAAGGCCCCGGAGTTTCGACTCACCCGGTCCGATCTCTCGGACGCGTCCCTGGCCGATTTCGCCGGGTTCAAGAAGATATTGAACATTGTCCCGAGCCTGGATACGGGCGTCTGCGCCGCCTCCGCCCGGCGGTTCAACCAGGAGGCCGCCGCCGTGGAAGGAGTCCGGATCCTCACCATTTCCCGGGATCTGCCCTTCGCCCAGGCCCGGTTTTGCGCCGCCGAGGGCATCCAGAACGTCGTCATGCTCAGCGAATTAAGGGACCTCTCCTTCGGCGACTCCTATGGAGTCCGGATCGTGGACGGGCCGCTGGCCGGCTTGCTCAGCCGGGCGGTGGTCCTTCTCGACGCGCAGGACCGGGTCAGGTATGTGGAACAGGTGCCCGAGATCGGCCAGGAGCCCGATTACGCCAGGGTCCTCGCGGCGTTGAAGAACCCGTGAGCAGGGGAGAAAGTGAGTAGGTCAGTAGGTGAGTAGGTGAGTGGGCGAGAAGGAAGGGAGGGAAAGAAGCCCTCAGGGGCAGGTTTCCCGAGTCCTTCCTTCTCCCTTCCTATTCCTCCGAAGCGCTCGCTTCCCGACTTCGATCCCGAAGGATCTCCTGGACGTCAGGGGATGACCAGCGTGTCGCCGAGGTGGAGGCGCTTTCCGGGGGAGATCCGGTTGGCGCGGCAGATCCTGTCCACCGTCGTGCCGTATTTCCGAGCCAGGTCCCACAAGGTATCTCCGGACCGGACGTGGTGGACGCGACCCGCGGGCGCCTTCTGAGCCCCGATCGCAGAGGGTTTGGGGGCCAGTCCCTCGGGCTCGGACTTCTCGGCCAGGACGAGCCGCTGGCCCGCGCGCAGGGCGTCCGATTCCAGACCGTTCAGCTCCTTGAGGCGGGACACGGGAACGCCGGTCTGTCTGGATATTCCGGCCAGGGTGTCTCCCTTCCGGACCTTGTACACCTTGGCCCCTTTGGGCACGGAGGGCCGACTCTCCACGTACAGGCTGGGGTCGCTCGCGGGCACGCCCAGCGGGACGACGAGGGTCTGGCCGGGCGAAATCCGCCGTCCCTTCATCAGGTTGGCGAGACGGATGGCCTCGGCGCTCGTCTTGTACCGGCGCGCGAGGGAAGCGAGTGTTTCCCCCTTGGCGACGGTGTGCATCGCCACAGCGAGCCGCTCCTCAGGAGGAACCGCGGCGAAGGCCTCCTGGAAGGAGGCGTACGCGTGGGCCGGGATCTTGAGCGTGTATTCCCTCGGGGGTGTGACGAGTCGCTTGAGGGAGGGGTTCAAGGCCTGGATCTGCTCGACGGGGATCTGGGCGCACCGGGCGAGGACCCTCAGGTCGGTGGCCTCCGTCAGAATCACGGAGGCCGTCGGCTCGGCCGGGTCGGCGGGGGGGGCTTCGAAGCCGTAGGCGGACGGGTTGCTGGCGATGAGGATGGCGGCGAAGATCGCCGGCACGTACTCCCGGGTCTCCCTCCGGAGAGTCCGGGTCTTTCGAAGGGTCCAGAAGTCGCCCGTGGGGTTCTTTGCCTTGTAGCGCAGGATGCGGGCCTCCCCGCAGTTGTAGGAGGCGAGGGCGAGGGGCCAATCGCCGAACATGGCGTAGAGGTCCTTGAGGTACCGAGCGGAGGCCCTGGCCGACAGTTCGGGATCGCGCCGCTGGTCCTCCCAAAAATCGATCTGAAGCCCGTAACGCTTGCCCGTGCCCGCGATAAACTGCCACATGCCCACGGCCTTGGCGCGGGAAACGGCTCCGGGATTGAAGGCCGATTCCACGATGGCCAGGTAGACCAGAGCGGGGGGGACGCCCTCGTCCCTGAAGATCTGTTGCATGCGGGGGACCACCGGGTATCCGCGGGCCAAGGCCCTGGAAAACCAAGTCCGGAGCTTTCCCTGGTACAGGTTCACGTACGCGAGGACCGTAGGGTCGTTGGCCGGGATGTCCAGTCCGACGGAGACCTGGCGCAAGGCAGCCTCCACCTGGGCGTAGGTGGAGCCGAGGTCCGCGGGGGCGAGAAAGGTGGCCTCCGTGAGGAGCGTGTCCTTGGGGGACTCTTCCGAATCCGCCGGTCCCTCGGGCGCGGCGTTACCGTCCAGTTCGATCTGAAAGGCGGCATCGTTCATGCGGACCAGGGCCCCTTGAAGCCTGGGGTTGGCCTGGACGGCCGCCGGGGCCTCCAGGTATTCGTCGAGGAGGGCCGCCATCTCCTTTACGAGGGGGCGGGCCTGTTCCTCCGACAGGTCCGAGGCTTCGGCGGCCTCGCACAGGGCTTCCATTCGTTCCGCGAGGGCGTTTCCGACGGAGACCTCCGTGGGCACTTGCGGGAGGAGGTCGGCCTGGGCGACCGGCGCGGCAGGCGGGGTCCGGACGGCGCAAGCCCCGCCCAGGACGAGCAGGAGCGCGAGGGGCCCCAGGGCGGCGGGCAGGCTCCGGCTCCTTTGGGGAGAACCGGTGAGGGATCGGGGGCGTGGGGTCAAAGGGGCTCTCTCCATGCAAGGCGCCTCCGCCCCGGCGGGCGCCGGGGCGGGAGGTCGGTCAAAGCGGAATGTTGCCGTGCTTCTTGGGCGGACTCCACTCGCGCTTGTTCGCGAGCCCCTGGAGGGCGCGGATGATCCGTGGGCGCGTCTCCCGGGGGTAGATGACGGCGTCCACGAATCCCTTCCGGGCGGCCACGTACGGGTTGGCCAGGGTCCGGCGGAACTCCTCCACCTTGCCCGCCTTGTACCCTTCGGGATCGGGTGCTTCCGAGAGCTCCTTGCGGAAGAGGATGTTCACGGCCCCGTCGGGCCCCATCACGGCGATTTCGGCCGTCGGAAAGGCGAAGTTGAAGTCCGTCCGGATGTGCTTGCTGGCCATGACGCAGTAGGCGCCCCCGTAGGCCTTGCGGGTGATCACGGTGATCTTCGGCACGGTGGCCTCCGCAAACGCGAAGAGGAGCTTGGCCCCGTGGACGATGATGCCCCCGTGCTCCTGGTCCTTTCCGGGGAGGAAGCCCGGGACGTCCTCGAAGGTCACGAGAGGGATGTTGAAGCAGTCGCAGAAACGGACGAACCGGGCACCCTTGATGGAGGCCTTGATGTCGAGCACGCCGGCCAGATACGCCGGCTGGTTCGCCACGATGCCCGCCACCCGCCCCCCGAATCGGCCGAAACCGGTGACGATGTTCTGGGCGAAGTCCCGGTGCACTTCGAAGAACACGCCGTCGTCCACCACGGTCTGGATGAGGGTCTTGATGTCGTAGGGGAGGTTCGGATTTTCCGGCACCAGCCGGTCCAGGGAGGGGTCCCTCCGGTCCACGGGATCCTGGGTGGCCCGCATGGGCGGGTCCTCCTGGTTGTTGGACGGGAGGTACGTCAGGAGGGCTCTGGCCGTCGCAAGGGCCTTCCCGTCGTCTTCGGCGGTGAAATGGCAGACCCCCGAGACGGTGGCGTGGGTGCGCGCCCCGCCCAGATCCTCCTTGGAGATGTCCTCGTGGAGAACAGTACGGATCACGTCCGGGCCTGTGATGAACATGTACGAGGTGGACTCGGACATGATGACGAAGTCGGTGATGGCCGGAGAGTACACGGCGCCACCGGCGCAGGGTCCCAGGATGAGCGAGATCTGGGGCACGACTCCGGACGCGAGGGTGTTTCTCAGAAAGATGTCGGCGTAGCCCCCGAGGGAGCCCACGCCCTCCTGGATCCTTGCGCCGCCCGAGTCGTTGATCCCCACGATGGGGGCGCCGACCTTCATGGCCAGGTCCATGATCTTGCAGATCTTTCGGGCATTCGACTCGGATAGGGACCCGCCGAAGACCGTGAAATCGTTGGCGAAAAGGAAGACCGGCCGCCCCTCCACCCGGGCGTGGCCCGTCACCACGCCGTCCCCGGGGATCCGCTTGGCGTCCATGCCGAAGTCGCGGCAGTCGTGTTCCACCAGGGCGTCCGTCTCCTCGAAGGAGTCGGGATCGGCGAAAAGCTCGATGCGCTCCCGGGCGCCGAGCTTGCCGGCGTCGTGCTGAGCCTTCAGGCGCGCGGGGCCTCCGCCCTCGCGGCCGGCCCGGAGGAGGGCCTCCAGTTCGCCCAGGGGATCCCGGTTCACGGGCTCTCCTCCAGGTTCCGGTAGGTCAAGTTCCGGACCGCGTCCCGGTAGTTCTCGTCGGGAGGGATGGTCGAATAGCGGCGGACGAACTGGTGGAGCCGGGCGGCCTCCGCGTCGCTTCGGTCAAAATCCAGCAGGTCCCGGAGGTTCTTGTCCGCCCCGATGAGGTTCTCCTGCCTCAGGTCCAGAACGGCCCAATTGTAATAGCCGTCCCGGATGATCTCCCGCACGGCGTCGCGCTTCCCCATCTGGCGCGCCAGCGTGTCGTCCGGATAGATGAGCCTCCACGCCACCCGCAGGCTCTCGGCGTAGTCCTGCTCCTTGAAGGATTTGACCGAATAGAGGTATTCCTTGAGGAACTTCTCGTTCCGGAGGTTCTCCTCCTGCAACCGGGCCAGGGCCGCGCGGGCTTCGCCGAGGCCGGAGAGGGCCTCCGGGTGCATGGCGTCCCGGCTGAGGATTTCCTGGTAGAAGCCGATGGACTTGGCGTAGTCCCGGGCCTCGGAAGCGGCGCGAGCCCTCCGCAACAGCTCTTCCACCGTCATGGCGGCGGGGGATGGCTCCTGCGGAACGGGGGCGGTCTGTCCGGGCGGCTGGTCCGGGACCTGGGGCGGCCTGGGAGGCTTGGGAAGCCTGGGCGTGGTGGCCACCGGTTGGGGTTCGGATTCACCCAAGAAATACCTGGCCCCGAAAAAGATCCCCGCGCCGATGGCTACGAGTCCCAGAAGGACCGCCAGGATCAACGTGAGGCCGGGGGTGCGTCGCCCCTTGGGTTCCTTTTCCATGGGCGCCGGCCGATCCGCCGCGGGGGTAGGGGAGGCTGGGGCGGGAGCGACCGGCGGCGCGGGTGCGACCTGTCGAAACGTCGCGGGAACCTCCTCATCCCAGGCGAAGGTGGATGGGGTTTCCTCCGGAGGGGGGGAGGGCGCCGGCGCGGCGGGCGGAGAAGGGGCCGGGAAGGGGAAGTCCTCCGCGGACCCCGTCTCCAACTGGAATTCGGCGGCGGGTGCCGGGGGGGCGGCCCAGGGGGCCGGCGCCGGCTTGGGCGGTTCCGCCGACCGCATCTCCGGTCCCGTGGGAGTCAGGAGGTTGTCTTCGAGCTCGAAGGTGTCCACCTCCCCCTGGCCTGGGACGCCGGGTGGAGGCGCCGGGGGAGGCTCCGGAGCGGGCGACTGCTCCATGCGGGCGAGGTAGTACTGCGCTTCCCGGTGGGTCGGAAAGACGGCCAGAATCTTCTCCAGCATGACCTTGGCGCGGGGAAATTCCCCCGAGTTGAAGGCCGCGATGCCCTCGGTGAGGTAATGCTCGATCTCTCCCTGGTGCGCGTTGACCATGCCCTTGGCGCGATCGATGCGCTCCTGCGCCTCGCGGTTGTCCTCGTCGACGATAAACACGCGCGTCCATACGTCGATGGCGTCCTGGTAACGGCCGGCGTCGTAGTGCCGCTGGCCCTCTTGCAAGTACTCTTGCACCTTCACGGCCTCGGCCGGCGCGAGGGCCCGGGCGCCTGCGCTCAGGGTCGTGCGCTCCGCGGGCGATTCGAGGGACGGCAGGTCCAGGGCCTCGAGCCGGAGGACGGGAAGTTCCTCCACCGAGGGTTCCGGGGGCCGCGATGGGGCGAAGTCCGGGAGAAGATCGGCCGCGTCGGCGACCACCGTGGAGAAGGGCGAGGAGGCGAAGTCCTCCGGGGGGCCTTCCAGTTCGATCTTGAACCGCGCGGCCTCCTGGCTCTCCGGCATGATCTTGAGGATGTCCTGGACGAGCTTGAGGGCCTCCCCCCTCTGTCCCTGGTCCGCGAGACTTCTGGCCTTGCCGAGTTTGTCCCGGACCTGGAGTTCGAGCAGCAGGCGATCCTGGATCTCGGCCAGGTAGGCGCGGGCTTCTTGGTTCTCGGGGTCCGCCTGCAGGAGCGCCTTGAGCGAGGAGGCCGCCTCCTTCAGCCGGCCCGCGGCCGCGAAGCGCCGCGCCTCATCCAATCGAACGTCGCTCATGAAATCCACCTCCCCAACCGCTCTATTCTACCCGGGAGGTCCCCAGGAGGAAAGGAGCCGGTCGTGAGGAGGAAACCCGGAGGGGGGAGTGGGTCCAGGATCTCGGATTTCGGGTTTGGGATCTTGAATTGGCGACCTGGGAAGCGGGGTGGGGAGGGGACCCAAGGAGGGATGGCCACCCTCCGAATCCGAACGGCTCGCCCGAGTCGAGGAAGGGATCCAGGAAGGCCATCCGTCCCGTCCCGTCAGGACCAACGTCCCAGGTAGTCGCAGCAGGAATCTCCGCGGGCCATGCACTTGGGGTGTTCCATGCGGATGGCATGGGCGCCCGTGAGCTCGAGGGTTCTCTCCATCCATCCCATGATCCGGTCGCAAAAGAGCCTGTGGGGCTCGTTGAAACCCGTGAGCCTCAGGTGGGCCGAACGGGGCTCCATAGCCAGGGTCTCCATTCGGCCGGAATCGTAGTACGTCGGCATGACCTGAGACGCCTTCCGGATGATGAACCCCGGGTCGGCCACCTTGAAGAAGACCTTGTAGATCGTGTTGAGCCCGTGATCGGCGGAAAACCGGCCCATCTCCCAGGCGATGGACCGACCGGGAGGCAGCTGGAGGTCCTTCTGGGCTTCGGTCATGAGACGGATGAGCTGGGATAGTTCATACCAGCTGCTTTGCAGAATGGGGTTGGAGAAGGTCTCCCGGTCCTCGGGGCTCAGGCGCTGAAGGAGGTTGGCATACCCCTCCGCCCCGAGCTTCTCGTTCAGGTAGATCACGGACGCGCGCACCGCCGTGCCTTTGACCTTGGCCATGGCCAGACCTCCATGTCCATCATATTAGGGGACGGGAGGGGCGGGAGCAAATCGTCCATGGAGATCCACCGCGCGGGCTTGACCGCCCGACGAGGGCGCGACATACTTGAACTCCTTTGGAATGCTGGAGGGACGGGACCGGGCTCCCTTGGGTCCACCCTGGAGGGGTCATGCAGGAGGTCTTCTGGGCGCTGTACACGCGCGGCCTTCACTGGCAGGATGTCCTGGACGTAATGTCCGTGGCGGCCCTCTTTTATTTCGTGCTCCGGCAGGTGCGCGGGACGCGGGCCGTCCAGATGATGGTCGGCATCCTCGCCCTCATGGCCGCGAATGCGGTTTCGGGCTGGCTGGACATGACCGCCACGCACCGTCTGCTCCAGAATCTCCTCTTTTACGTCCCCTTCGCCGCCGTCGTCATCTTTCAAGACACCATCCGAAAGACCCTCGCGCACTTCGGAGGGCTCTTCTTCGGCAGAAGGGCCTCCTCGGAGAGGGTGCAGATGGTGGCCCGGGAGACCGCCCACGCGGCCTTTGCGATGGCCCAGCAGCGTCACGGGGCCCTCGTGGTCTTCGAGCGCACCCAGGGGCTGAAGGACTACGCCGAGACGGGCATCCCGCTCAAGGCCCAACTCACGGCGGACCTCCTGCAGACGGTGTTTTTCCCGGGGACTCTCCTCCATGACGGGGCCGTGGTCGTGGCCGAGGGGGAGGCGGTGGCCGCGGGTTGCACCCTTCCCCTCACCGAGACCCCCCTTCCCACGGAACTGGGGACCCGCCACCGGGCCGCGGCGGGGATTACGGAGGAGACCGACGCGGTCTGTGTCGTGGTGAGCGAGGAACGGGGCGTCGTTTCCCTCGTGGAGGGCGGCCGCATCGACCGGGTCCCCTCGGCCGAGGAACTGGCCCTTCGCCTCGAGGCTGCACTGGGAGGACGATCCGGTGACCGTTGAGACGAGGAAGGCTGGAGTCTCCGGGAAGGGCCGCGGAACCTGGCTCTCCGCCGCGGTGGCCGTTGTCCTGGCGTGCATCTACTGGGGATACACCGTCTCCGAGGAGAAATCCCTGAGGGATTTCACGGTTCCCCTGCAGTTCGCCAACCTCCCCGAAGGCCTGGTTCTGATGGAGGAGGGCCTCTTGAGGGTGGTCACTGTGGAGGTGCAGGGACCTCCCGAAATGGTCCGGCGGCTTCGGGAGGGCGACGTGGAGGTCCGGGTGGACGTGGGACGCGTGTCTCCGGGTCCCCAGGTCGTGGAGCTCGGCACCGAAAACGTGCGGCTCCCGTCGTCCGTGGAATTCACCAAAGTCGTGCCCAACGTCGTGCGCTTCACGGTGGATCGAAAGAGCACGGCCACGCTTCCTCTGAAGCCCACCTTTCTGGGGCAGCCCGCCCCGGGTCGCCAGGTTCTCGAGTGGGGTGTGGACCCCCCCACAGTGACGGTTTCGGGTCCCTCGGCGCTCCTCCAGAGACTCCAGTTCATTCCCACCCAGGCCGTCCCCTTGGAAGGCCGGGCCCAGGATTTCCTCACGCCTGTGGTTCCCGCCCTCCCGTCTCCCGAACTCTCCACCGGTGACCTGGGCCCCTTCACCCTTTCGGTGACACTGGGAGAGAAGAGGCTCCAGAGGACCGTCGGGCCGGTCCCGATCCAGGTCCACGGAGGGCACGTCCCCGTGGAGGTCGCCCCCTCGGGCATCAAGGTCATGGTCGAGGGCCCCGCCAGCCTCATGGAGGCGCTCGCCCCCGGAGATTTCGTGGCCGAGGTGGACCTCTCGGGCCACCGTCTGGCGGACCGGGAGGTGCAGCTGCGTCCGGCCGTCCGTCTGGCCGACCCGGCGCTCTCGTCCCGTGTGTTCATCACGGCCGTGAGTCCCCGGTTCGTGGGGATCCGGGCCGCCCAGTCCCGGCGGACCCCATCCATGGAGGTCGAAACCCCTTGAGCCGCAAGTACTTCGGGACCGACGGAGTGCGGGGCAGAGCGGGGGTTTTTCCTTTGGACGCGGCCACGGTTCGCGCCCTCGGCCTGTCCGCCGGACGTATCCTCGGAGGTCGGGGGGCCTCGGCCGTGGTGGCCATGGACCCCCGCGAATCGAGCGCCTGGATCGCCGCCGAACTCGTCGAGGGCATGGGGGAAGCGGGCGTCGCCTGCCGGTTCGCCGGGGTGCTCCCCACCCCAGCCGTGGCACGCTTGTGCGTCTCCGGCGGGTACACCTTCGGCGCCATGATTTCCGCCTCCCACAATCCCTTCGAGGACAACGGGATCAAGTTTTTTTCGGGCGAGGGATTCAAGCTGCCCGACGAGACCGAGAACCACATCGAAGTGGCCCTGGAGGGCGCCCTCCGAGAGCCCTCCCATCCCGCCGGAGACCTGCCCCCGGCCGAACCCGAGCTGGGGCGGGCCTACCTGGACTGGCTCGTCTCCCTCTGGGAAGGCTCCCCCCTTTCGGGATGGCGGATTCTCGTGGACGGGGCCAACGGAGCCGCCTCCCGATTGGCGCCCGATCTCTTTCGCGCCCTCGGGGCGGAGGTCGAAACCACCGCCTGCGAGCCGGATGGGAGGAACATCAACGCCGCCTGCGGAAGCCTGCACGCGCACCGGCTGGGGTCCCTCCTGTCCGCCCGTAGAGCCCACATGGCCTTCGCCTTCGACGGCGACGCCGACCGGTGCATGGCGGTCACCCAGACCGGGAGAGTACTGGACGGGGACTACATCCTCTACCGAGAAGCCCTTCGCCGCTCCGCCCGGGGCCTTCTTCCGGGGCGCTGGGTCGTGGGCACGGTCATGAGCAACCTCTGGCTGGAGGAGCGTCTGGAGCGAGCGGGCCTCCGGTTCTTCCGGGCCCCCGTGGGAGACCGGTACGTCCTGCAGTGCCTCCTGGACCGGGGGGGCATTCTGGGGGGGGAGCCCTCGGGCCACGTCCTTTTCTTGGACCGCTCCACCACCGGGGATGGGCTCCTGACGGCCATGACCTATGCCTCCCTGGCCCGGGACGCGGGCGGGCTCGAGGCCCTGGCGGCGGACGTGCGGGCCTATCCCCAGGTTCTCGAAAACATCCGAGTGGCCAGGCGCCTGCCGCTGGAGGATATCCCGTCTGTCCGGAAGGCCCTCCAAGAGGAGACCGAAGCCCTCGGAGGCAGAGGGAGAATCATCCTGAGGTACTCCGGCACGGAGCCCCTCCTGAGGCTCATGGTGGAGGCGGGCACCGAGGAGGAAGTCCACGGCGTCATCGCGCGCCTCCGGACCGTCCTGGTGGACGAGCTGGGGGAGGGCCGGTAGAGAACGCGAAAGCGGGAGGCGTCCCATGAGGCTCGGCGTCAACATCGATCACGTGGCCACCCTCCGGCAGGCCCGGCGGGGACAGGAGCCCGATCCAATCCACGCGGCGGTCCTTTGCGAGCTCGGTGGGGCCGACGGGATCACGGTCCACCTCCGGTCGGACCGCCGGCACATCCAGGACCGGGACGTGGATCTGCTCAAGCGGACCATCACGACCCGGCTGAACCTCGAAATGGCCGCCACGTCGGAGATGCTGGAAATCGCGGCCGGGCTCCAACCCTGGCAGGCCACCCTCGTTCCCGAGCGGCCCAACGAGGTGACCACCGAGGGCGGGCTCGACGTCCTCCTGAATTCGGCGCACCTCCACCAGGCCATTACGCGGCTCAATGCTCACAACATCCGCGTGAGCCTTTTCGTGGACCCCGTGCTCGACCACATCCGCGGAGCCCACAAGGTGGGGGCCCAGGCGGTGGAACTCAACACCAACGCCTACGCCCAGGCGCGGGGCGCGTCCGAGAGAGAAAAGGCCCTCAAGGCCATCGAGGAATCGGCCCGGCTTTCCGCCAAGCTCGGGCTCTCCGTCCTGGCGGGCCACGCCCTCAACTACCGGAACGTGGGCCCGGTGGCGGCGCAGCCCCTCTTGGAGGAGTTGAACATCGGCCACGCCATCATCGCCCGGGCGGTCTTCGTGGGGCTCGAAAGGGCGGTGGCGGAGATGAAGGCCCTTCTCTCCCGGTTCGGCGACGTCGGGCCGCAAGGGAGATGAGGCGAACGGCGGCGGGCGCGGGGGGCCTGGAATCGGCCCCTTTCCGCCCGCGTTAACCGGTTCGAGGAGGAGCAGATGTCCGACAAGGTCTTCAAGAAAATCCGCGTCGTGGGGTGTTCCACGGTCAGCTACGAAAAGGCCATCCAGGCGGCCATCAAGAAGGCCGGGGAAACGCTGGAGAACCTCTCCTGGTTCGAAGTCGTGGAGTTCCGGGGGGCCGTGGGTTCCGGCAAGGTCCTCGAGTGGCAGGCCACCGTGGACCTCGCCTTCAAGATTCGGTAGCCCCGTCCCGAACAGGAAAATGGGAGGGAGCCGACGCTCCCTCCCCGATGCAGGCGCGGATCGGGCAGGCTCCGCGCTGGGATTCAGGTCTTGGGCGCTCCGGGCGCGTCCGGCGCCGCCGGAGCGGCGGGCGCCTCGGCGGGAGCCCTGGGGGCCCTGGGAGCCCGAGGCGTCACCACCTTTCTTTCCTCCCACCGGATCTCGCGCCTTTCCTCGTCGTCCTCGGAGGCGGGGACCACCACCGTGAGGTCCAGGGTCTTCCGGTCCCGGAGGACCTTCAGGGGCACCTTTTCGCCCTCCTCGTAGGTTCTCAGGATCCGGAAGGTCTGGGAGGGCGAGGACGGCTTTCGGCCCGCGATCTCAAGCAGAACGTCGCCCCCCTTGAGCTTGAGGCTGGAGTCCTTTGGGGCGCTGACCACCAGAAGGCCCTCCTCGGTCCCGAAATAGCGGCCCAGGTCGGGATTCAGCTCCACCAGTTCCACGTCGTACCAGTCCTCCGGTAGACCGCCGCCCACGAAGACCCGCACGTCGGGTACCTTCATCACGTGGACGTCGGGGACGGCGGGCACCGCCGGGACGTCCGGGATCTCAGGCATCGTGAACTGGAAGTTCCAATCGGAGGGCACCAGGGGGCGGACCTTGATGACCGCGGAGTTCTTCTTGGCGCCGCGCAGGTAATCCACCTGGATGGAATCGCCGGTCTTGGCCTCCCCGAGGACCTCGTAGATCTTCTTGGTGGCCTGTTTCGAGTCCTTCAGGCCCAGCGGGTTCCCGTTGATGGAGATGAGGATGTCCCCCGCGCGCAGGCCCGCCTCGTCGGCGGGACCGCCGGGCGAAACGCCCCGCAGGAGCACGCCCTTGGGGTCCACCTCCTCGTCCGGGTCGGTCTCCAGAATCACTCCGAGACGGGGCCGCTCGGAAACCTTCTTGAGGACCTTCATCTGGTCCAGTTTCTGGAGTTCCCTCCGGGCCAGTTTCTCCTCCAGCACGCGGATCTGCTTCTCGGCTTCCGCGAGCTGACGGCTGGCCTCCGCCAGCCTGCGCTCGAGGTCCTCGTCCTGCGCCTCCGATTCGGCCTTCTGGCGCTCGAGTTCGGCCGCTTCCTTCTCCAGTTGGGCGCGCCTGGCGTGGGCCTCCTGGGTGAGCTCCTCCAGGGCCTCGGCATCGTCCGCCTCGGTCGCCTGGCAGGCCTCCCCCGCGACGAGCGCGTCGCGCCTCTCCGTGACGTCGTTCCGCGGCGCCCCCACGGCGGGAATCGCTCCCGAGAGAGCGAGGATGAGGATGAGGGTGAATGGGGACATCTTCATGGCGGCCTCCTGTGGCGAGGGCATCAGACGCTCGAATAGGCTCCCTTGGTGACGTGCAATTCCACCAGGGATCCAAGCAGGTTCACGCGTTCTTTCCATAGGCGGGCGAGCTGGTCGCTCGCCGTTTCTCCCGTCTGGAGGAGGGAGATCTGCAGGTCCACGAGGGCGATCTGGTCCTGGATCTGGGCGATGGCGCTGGCCGTGCGGCCCTTGAGCACGGGGCGGCCCTTCTCGATCTGCTGGAGGATGGACTCCAGCCGCTGGGACTCGAGGATGAGGGGCTGGAGGTCGGGGCCCGGCTGGGCCGGACCCGCCTTCTCCGCCGCGGCGGAGTTCTCGATGGGCGTGTGGAGGCGGAACCCCTTGACGGTGAAGAGGGTCACGAGGAGCAGGGCGGCGGCCGCGGAGGCGGCCCAGGCCACCTTGGCCCGCCTCAGGCGCCGGGGAGACTCGGCCTGGCGCGAGAGATCCGGCCAGAGGTCCCGGGTGGGGCCGAGTTCCGGAAGGCTCCGGAGGGCGGTTTTCGTGGCCTCCAAGTCCCGCAGGGTTTCGGCGCACTCGGGGCACTTTCGCAGGTGGTCGCGGGTGGCGGAATCCGAGCCGCCGTCGCGCAGGTTCAGCAGTTCTTCTATGGACGGATGCATGCGGCCTCCCCGTCTCCCTCCGCCAGGAGGGTCCTGAGCCTCTCGTGCGCCCGCGCCAATTGGGACTTGGAGAAAGAGGGCGTCCGGTCCATGAGCCCCCCGATCTCCTCGTGGGTGTATCCCTCCACGTCGTGCAGCCAGAGGACGGCCTTGGAGACGGGCGAAAGCCGTTCCAGGGCGCGCTCGAGATCCAGCCGTTCGGGGCTGAAGTGCGCGGGGACTCCAGGGGCTCTCTCCTCTTCGAGGGGTTCCTCCTCGCCCCGGTTCTTCTGGCGCCGGACCCGCATCAGCGCCTTGCTGGCCGCCACGGAGCGGATCCAGGACCAGAGCGGGGCGTCCCCCCGGTAGGAGGGGAGGCTCCGGAACACTTCGAGGAACGTCTCCTGCACGGCTTCCTCCGCGTCTTCGGTCCGGGACAGGATGCGCCGGACGAGGTGGAATACCGGCCGCTCGTACGCCCGGAAGAGGGATTCGAAATCACCCTTTCGGGCCCGCCGGAGGAGGATCTCGTTGTCGGGAACCTCGGCCATCGATCCCATCCTGTCTGTAAAGATGCGAGCCTCGGGGAAAACGTCGCAGAAGCCCTTCGAGGGGTTAAACGAAAGTCCTGTGAAAATGGTTCAGGCGACCAGGCCCGAAGAGGGACAGGGCCTCCTTCTCTTCGTGTCGAGCGCCAGTCGTTCCTCGGTGTTGCACGGCTTCTCCAGACGAGCCTTTTAAAAAGGCTCCTCTCGCGAATCTGTGCGTCTCGAAGGGCGGGGTAGGCCGCCCAAGCGCTGGGTGCGCTTGGCTTTGGGCGGGAGGCGCCGGTCCGAAAGGTGTCCCCTGCTGTCCTCCTCACCAAGGGCCTCTTCGGAGGGCATCGTGGGAGGGCCATCAGGCGGTCTTCCTTGCGCCTTTCTTCCTGGCGCCTCTCCCGCCCGGCCGCCCTTCGGGCGGGCCGGCCTGCCTGGCTCGGTTCCGTTCGCCTCCCCCCCCACTCTAATGGGTGCACCGGCGGCGTCGGACCATCTGCTTTGTCAAGCTTCCCGGGCGGACTCGCTCCACGTACCCAAGTACGAGTCGGTGTCCGCCCGCTCGCCTTTCGCGCACCTGGCCCAACGGCGCCGGGACGCCGCCATCCGCCTTCGGCGGACGGCGATTCAGCTCAGGGGCCTGCAAAGATTCTCCAGGCCTGCTTCAAATAAACCCCAAATCCCAAATCCGAAATCCGAAATTTCCCTTCACCCGTCCTTCAGCGGATGGTCCTCCCAGCCGTGGAACTTGCCCAGGCGCCGGTACTCCTCCACGTAGGAGGCGTAGTTCCGCCAGCCGTTCCGGACCTCCTCGATCTCCTCCGGGGTCAACGGCCGGACGGGGCGCGCCGGGGTTCCCAAGGCGAGATGGCCCGCGGGGATGACCCGTCCCTCGGTGACCACGGACCCCGCCCCCACCACGGCGTCCTTCTCGATCGTGCACCCGTCCAGAAGGATCGCCCCCATCCCGATGAGGGCGGGACCGACGACGGTGCATCCGTGGAGGACCGCTCCGTGGCCGATGACCACGTCGGCCCCGATGGTCAGGGGGTGCGTGTCGCAGGTGGTGTGCAAGACGCAATTGTCCTGAACATTGGTCCGCCGTCCCACTCGAATGAAGTGAACATCCCCCCGCAGGGAGGCGTTGAACCAGACCGAGCACCCCTCCTCCAAGGTCACGTCCCCGTTGAGGCGGGCCGTGGGGTCCACGTAGACGCTGGGGTGGACGGAGGGGCTTCTTTCGAGGTGGATCAGGCGCATGGTTGGCGTCTCCTAAAGCGGCCTCATTCCGGATGGCCCTCCCTCCCGAAGGCCCGGTCGAACATCCAGAGCGCCGCGGCGTTGAGGGCGGCCCACAGGCCGAAGGCGTACCAGACCCAGGCGGGCCGGCCGGCGGCGTCGAAAAAGGCCACGAGCCTCGCCCCCACGGGCGGTCCCAGGCCGAACCCCAGGGCCAGAGGCAGGAACCCGTAGCCGATGTACAAGGCCAGCTTCTCCTTGGGCGCGATCACCGAAACGTACTCCACCATTCGCGGGCTGAAGAGCATTTCTCCGACGGCCCAGATGGCCAGGGAGAGCGCCACGGCCCAGGCGCCGAAGGCCGTCCCGAAGAGGTGGACCGTGGAGACCGCCGCCGCGGCGATGAGGATCCCCGCCACCATCGTGGGCAGGGGCCTGAACCGCCCCGTCGCCTTTCCGATCAGGACCTGGAAACAGACGATCAGCACCGGATCCACCGCCTGGAAGAGTTCGATGTGGGCCTTCATGGACGGGTCGAGGCCGATGATGAACAGGGGGATGTTGGTCCAGATCTGGCTGTACAGGGCCCAGACTCCGGAGAAGATGAGGATGAAGAGAAGGAGCCGGAGGTCTCCGAGCCGCTGGGGCGGGAGCCACGCAGGCGCACCCCTCCCCTTCAGGCGCGCATCGAGGACCAGGTTCAGAACCACCCAGACCGCGGCCAGCCCCAGCGCCTCGTCGAAGGGAAGGAACGCCTTCCGCCAGAGAAGGAGGATCCCGAAGAGCCCGAAGGCCGTCAACAGCGCGCGGACGTTCCCGAGCACCTGGACCATCTCCGAAAAGACCGCCGGCAGGGGCTTGGCGCGTGCCGCGGGGTCGTAAGCCGGGTTTCGGAAGGCCGCGAAGGTGAGGAGGAGGGCCACGGCCTCCACCACGGCGCAGGCCGCAAAGATCAGAGCGGGCTTGCCCGTCCCCGTCCTCACCGCGTTGGCGAGGAAGGGCGCCCCCAGGGACCCCACGTTGATCATCATGTAGTAGATGGAGAACCCCAGGCCGCGGGTCTCCTCGGTGGATTCGGCCTTCACCGTGCCGGCGATGACGGGCTTCATGACGGCCCCGCCCAGGGCGATGAGCAGGAGGGCGGCCACCATGCCCGGGTACGCCGTCACCCTCGAGGCCAGGGCGTACCCCAGGACGATCACCACGAGGGAGGCCAGCATGGTCTCCCGGAAGCCGAAGCGGTCCGCGAGGGCCCCGATGAGGATGGGCAGGAAGTACCCCATGAACCAGAGCATCCCCGCCAGCGAGTTGGCCCGCAGGTCGCCGAAGCCCAGGTCCTGGCTCAGGTACACGATCAGGTAGGAGGACATGGTGTAGGACGCCATGCAGTGGAGCAGTTCCACGGCGATGGCGGTCCAGAAGGTCTTTCCGAACCGACGCATGGAGCCGATCAAGCCGGGCCGCACCGTTCCCCCCTTTCCCCTCCGGGTGGCGCCGGTCCCCCGCGGATCGTGCCGAGGATGCGCGTGATGTCCCGGTCGTAGCGGTGGATCCAGAGCACTTCGATGCCCAGGTGGTCGAAGGCGTCCCAGAGGGCTCGGCGGGACGCCGTGTAGCGGATGGCCCCCCTCCTGTCCCTCGGAGGAGGGACCGGAGGCTTCAGGAGGAGGTAGTGGCGCGGGGGCACGGCGAGGCGGCGGGCGAGGTCCAGCAGGCGCCTGAAGTTCGGGTCCTCTCCGGAGGTCCCGATGAGGAGGCAGGGGTAGCGGGCCAGAAGCTGGATCGTCACGTGGTCGCTCCAGGGGCGGCCCTGGTGAAACAGCTCGTGGTAGTCATCCTCGGAGAAGACGATCTGGGAGGACCCGGGGTGGGACGGGTCCGACGGAAGATACCCGTGGGTGTGGAAGATCGGAATGCGGCCCGTGCGCGGGTCCATGGGCGCTCCGAAGATGGTCTGGTACCGGTCCGAGAGGCCCATGCGCTCGGCGCACCGCTCGAGGAGGTCGTCGAAGTTCTGGGTCAGAATGGCGTGGACGGAGTCCAGGGACAGGATGGCGCGCAGGGTTCCCGAGGGCCTCCAGGGCCTGGCGTACAGGGCCTGGCGGACGGCGTCCAGGTACCCCGCGCCCAGCTTGGCCTTGACGTAGCGCGCCACCATGGGGCGCACCCGGTCCTTCAGCACGGCCTCGATGTCCCGCTCGTGAAGAGGCGCCTCGGTTGGGTCAACCGATTCGTAGAGGCCCGCCAGGGCCCGGCGGAGGAGGGCCCGCGTGAGTTCTTGCCACACGGGAAGGCCGCAGCCTTTGGAGACGCCCGCTCCCAGGACCAGGCAGAGGCGCCCGGCGCGGTAGGCCGAGGCCAGGGCCTCCACGTTGGGGGCGTTCCATTCCGCCTCCTTGGCGAGTTCCCGCTGGGCGAGGGGGTGGAGGGAGGCAGTCATGGTCGCGGGCTAGTCCTGGGTCATGTCGCGGAGGTCGCGAAGGGTGGCCTCCATGGCGTCGCGCAGTTCGGCGGAGGCGGCGGCGAGTTCGGCCTCCCGCGCCGAGTCCCGTTCGAGCCGGGCCACGACGGGGAGGATCTTCTCGCGGTGGGCGGCCACGAGGGCGGCCGCCTCGGGCACGGGAGGAAGACCGTCCAGGACGGACAGGATGTGCCGGGCGTTCTCCAGGCGGCGGGCGGCGGGGATCTCCCCCCGGTCCAGCGTGTCCCACAGGGCCCGCATCCTCTCGACGGGGTTTTCGATCTCCTCGAACACGCGACCCTCCGGCCGGGCACCCAGGCCGAGGCGAGTGTAGCCCCGGTGCAAGGTGTCCGCAAGGAGGCCGGGTTCCCGGCGGGGGGTGCCGGGGCGGGCCGGCCGGTCCGGCCGCGTCGTGCTTCAGGGGGCTGGAGACGGACCGGGAGGCCTCAAGGCCACTGGAAGGTCACGGTGGCTTCCCCTCCGTCCGGATTCACGAACCGGAGGGAGACGGGGATGTTCTTGGGCACCGCCGCCTTCAGGGACCCTCCTCCTTTGAGGACGAATCGGGCCTCGCTCTTCCACCGCGTGTTGGACCATTCCGACCCGTTGATGAACACGTCCATGTCGTCGCTGAAGCGGCTCCCCGAAACGATCAGCCGGAACGGGTTCCCTCGCTTCACGACGGAGGCGATGACGGGGGGCTCCACGGCCTCGGGGCCCACCTGGATCGTCAGGGGCGAGGCGTCCGCCGTGGCGGAGGCGGAGTCCGTGACGCTAAGGGCGACGGTGTAGGTCCCGTCCGCCGCGTAGGTGTGGTTTGGATTCGCGTCCGTCGAAGAGGCGCCGTCTCCGAAGTCCCACAGGTACCCGTAGGGCGCCGCACCCCCCGTCGCGGTTCCCGTGAAGAAGACCTCGAGGGGCGCGGGCCCGCTCACCGGACTGGCGGAGGAGGAGGCGGAGAGCCCGGGCGCTCCGGAGACGTCCACCCGTCCTGTCATGGAGTCGCCGTGAAGCGTGCAGTAGTAGGGGAACGAGCCCGGCTCCGTGAAGGTCCGCGAGAAGGTCCCCGAGGTTTTCACCCCCGAATCCCAGATGCCGTCCCTCGAGCAGATTCCGCCCGGGCAAGTGCCCGATGTCGTGGAGTGGCTTCCGCCGGCCCAGGTCCACCTCACCTGATCCCCCGGGTTGAGGCTGACCACCGAGGGGCTGAAGAAGAAATTCCCGACGGTCACGGACACCGTCGCTTCGAGGAGGGGGGCATTTTCCATTCGGAAGAGGCCGGATTCGCCGGCCACGTAAAGGGTCCTTCCCGCCGCCGCGAGCCCCCGGCCCCGGGCGCGAATGCCGGCGGCGCGCTCGACGGCGCCCCGGTCCGTCCATCGGTAGAGCCCGCCGTCCCGGTCTTGGAACAGCGCGTAGAAGCCTCCTCCGGCCTGCGCCAGAGCCCGGGCGGGGGAAGGAAGGCGGACCGCGCCGAGCCGGCGGTGCGGCGGAGCCAGTTCGAAGGCCAGCAGGCGCCCGTCCCGGGTGGCCACGGCGACGGCGTCCGATCCGGCGGCCAACCCCGAGATGTCCGCCCCCGAGGAGACGAGGCCCTCGTAGGCGACGTCCAGGGGGTCCAGGTCCTCGCAACAGGTGGAGCCGTGTTCCACGTGGCAATGGTGGTTCGCCGCGAGCCTCAGAAGCAGGACGCCCTCCCCTCGGACGGCGACCAGCATCAGATCGCCCGCGAGGCCCAGGGGGCCCGGCTCCCCGGGAAGGGCCAGCCGGCCGGCGTCGCTCGGGAACTCGGGATCGCGCAGATCGAACACGCGCAGGCCCCCGCCCGCCTCCGCCACGTACGCGAACGGGCCCGCCACGACGCCGCCGGTGCCGGGAGAGTCGAGGGTAAGGATGGAGAGGGGGACACCGCCCGCCTCGGCCCGTCCCACGCGGACTTCCGTTCCCTCGCCCCACAGGAGGAGGCCTCCGCCCTCGGCGACCCAGGTCGAGGGAGAGCGGTGGAAGGGCTCCCCGCGGCCCCCGAACACCTGCGGCGCGCCTGCCCGATGGGCCGACGGAAGCAGAAGGGCCGCGCAGAGAAGGAGAACGGAACGGGCTTCGGGACCTGGGAAAGCCACGGAAAAGCGGAAGGGTCGGCTGGAAAGGAGCGACATGGGCGGCCTCCCTGTCACCTGCCGGGAACGGCCAGGGACAGCAGAACCGCCGGGTGCTCTTCGTTATTTCGTCCCGGCGCCGGCTCTCAGGGCTCCGACGCGAGGCGCCGCGCCTCCCCGGCGGCGGCCAGGGTGGGCAGGGCGGCCAGGAAGGCCCTGCGGTCGAAGGGGGCCGCGAGGTCCGGATCCTCCGCGTCTTCTGTGGCCGCGGTTCGGAGAAGGGGCTCGGGATGCCGGTAGAGGCTCCACGCGCCTCCCGCGTACTCGAGGGCCGTGAGGTTCTCGATCCAGTCGCCGGAATTGAGGTAGACCACGGTCCGCCCGTTCCGGTGGACCTCGCGGATCTGGGGCTTGTGGATGTGGCCGCAGACCACGTAGTCGAAGCCGCCCTCGAGGGCCAGGTCCGTGGCGGTCTGCTCGAAGTCGTCCACGAACTTCACGGCCCGCTTCACGCCGTCCTTGATGCGCTTGGAGAGGGAGATCCGCCCGCGCCCCAGGCGGAGGGAGACGAAGTTCACGAGCCGGTTGAGGAGGATGAGGAGGTCGTAGCCCACGGCTCCGAGGCGGGCCAGCCAGCGGGAGTACCGCTGGACCACGTCGAAGACGTCGCCGTGGAAGATCCAGGCCTTTCCGCCCGGGAGGTCCAGGACCACCTTGTTCACGAGGTGGAGGCGGCCCAGGCGGAGCGGCGCGAACTTGCGGAGCATCTCGTCGTGGTTTCCCGTGACGTAGTAGACCGTGGTCCCCTCTGAAACCATCTTCATGAGGCGCTTGAGGACCTTCATGTGGGCCTTGGGCCAGTAGTACTTTCGGAACTGCCAGCAGTCGATGATGTCGCCGTTGAGGACGAGGACTTCGGGCTCGATGCCCTTCAGGTAGTCGAGGAGGGACGAGGCGTGGCAGCCCACCGTGCCGAGGTGCACGTCGGAGACCACCGCCACGTCCAGCTTGCGTTTGATCCGGGGTTCCTTCATGGAATCTTCCCGATCCTCCCTGGGCCTTGTGGCCCTTCCAGGGCCAAGCCTAGCGGGAGCGGGCGTCACGCCCGTGCCAAACCCGTTGCGAAAGCGACACGGTCGCGCCCCGTGGGAGGCGTCTCCCGACGCCGAGGTTCGCCTCTCCTACATTCCCAAGTCCCAAATCCCCAATCCCAAATCCCAAATCCCAAATCCCCAATCCCAAATCCCAAATCCCAAATCCCAAATCCCAAGTGTGCTTGCCCTTTCCCCTGTCTCACTTTCGCCTTCCGCCTTCTCTTCCCCCCCCGCCCCTCCCGGCCCGGCGCCTTCGGCGCCTCCTCCCTAGGTCGGGTCCGCGCGTCGAAAGGCAGGCCTTTCTCCTCGCCTCCCTCTCCCTCGGTCCGCCCTTCGGGCGGGCCGGGTTCTTATGTCCACGTTCAGCCCTACCTTCGAAGAGGCCCTGCGGGGGAGCGGCGCGGGTCTTGGTTCCAAGGAGCCCCGGCAGGGCGCCCTTCGAAGAGGCCCCGGGTGCGCCACCGACGGCGACGGACCTATGGCGGCGTCAGGCTTCGGCGCCCGCATCCTCAACGTACAGGAAGTACGCTTCCGGTGCGTGAGGAACCGGGGTCACGTGAGGGTCCGGGGTCATGAGGGTCCGGGGTCAGGTCTTGTCATGCCACATTCCCGAAGATGAATGATGAAGTAGGCGCGCCATGGAGGAGACAGGGCCACGGGGTGAAGAGGGTCCTTGCGGCAATGCCCGCGTGACCGCTGGGGCCGGCTTTGCCCCACGACTCCCGAGAGCCCGGCACGGGACGCCGAAGGGCGCCCGCCCCAAGGCATTGGCTGTTGTTTCTTGTTCAATTCGAAATCCGAAATCCGCAATCCAAAATGCCTCTCCGCCGGACCGGCGCCTCCCGCCCAAAGCCAAGCGCACCCAGCGCTTGGGCGGCCTGCCCCGCCCTTCGAGACGCAAAGATCCGCAAGAGGAGCCTCAGTGAAAAATCCGGGCGTTGGCGGGATGGAGGGCGGGATGGGAGGCCATGCGCCGCCTCAGGGCGGCTTCGGCGAGGGCGTAGCGCTCCAGGAGGCGGCGCGCCTCGAGCAGTTCCTGTTTCTCCTCGGGAGAGAACGCCAAGGCCTGGGCGGCGGAGGCGAGGAGGTGAGGAACCGGGGTCAGGTCTTGTCATGCCACATTCCCGAAGATGAATGATGAAGTATCCGCGCCATGGAGGAGACAGGGCCACGGGGTGAAGAGAGTTCTTGCGGCAATGTCCGCGTGACCGCTGGGGCCGGCCTTCAGTGAAGGTTCGTCTGGAGAATCTGTGCAGGCCCGTGAGCTGAATCGCCGTCCGCCGCAGGCGGATGGCGGCGTCCCGGCGCCTCCCGCCCAAAGCCAAGCGCACCCAGCGCTTGGGCGGCCTGCCCCGCCCTTCGAGACGCAAAGATCCGCAAGAGGAGCCTCAGTGAAAAATCCGGGCGTTGGCGGGATGGAGGGCGGGATGGGAGGCCATGCGCCGCCTCAGGGCGGCTTCGGCGAGGGCGTAGCGCTCCAGGAGGCGGCGCGCCTCGAGCAGTTCCTGTTTCTCCTCGGGAGTGAACGCCAAGGCCTGGGCGGCGGAGGCGAGGAGGCGGTCGTCGTCCACCGAGGAGAGGTCTCCCATGAGGCGCTGGAAATGCTCCTGGCGGTCGGGGGCCAGAAGGGGGAGGGAGGCCAGGAGGTCGAAGCGGGCCCTCACCACCGATTCGCGCTCGGACTCGTCCACGGCGGCCTCGATGGCCTCGGCCCGGACCTGGCGGTAAGGAGTCACGACGTCCAGCTCTTCGACGACGCGGAAGGCGGTGACCCCCACCAGCCAGATCAGGAAACGGCCGTCTTCCACCTCGAAGTGCCGGCTGATGCGCCCCGCGCCGCCGATTTCCCGGATGGGAGGGGCACCCGGCAACTGGTCCTCGGTCCCCGGCCGGGGCTGGATCATGCCGATGACCGTCTGCCCCTCGAGGGCGTCCCGCACCATGGCCCGGTACCGCGGCTCGAAGATGTGGAGGGGCAGCACCTCCCCTGGAAGGAGCACCACCCCCGGAAGGGGAAACACGGGGAGGACGTCCGGCAGCTTCTTGGCGGTCCCACTCAGCTTTCGCATGCCCATCTTCGGGGCAACGCCTACCCTCCTGCCGGAATTCCGCCTCCGGGTTCCCTGCGCCCGCCGTTGCCGCTATACTTCGTCCGCGGGCGCTCCCGCGGGAGGTTCGGATGCGTTGCGGCTTCGTGGCGGTGGTGGGGAGGACGAACGTGGGCAAGTCCACGATCGTCAACGGGCTGGTGGGCGAGAAGGTCTCCATCGTGACGCCCAAGCCCCAGACCACGCGAAACGTGATCCGGGGCATCCTCACCGAGCCCAGGGGCCAGGTCGTGTTCCTGGACACGCCCGGCGTCCACAAGCCCCGCACGCGCATGAACGAGGCCATGAACCGATCGGCCCTGGAGAGCGTGGAGTCGGTGGACGCCGTCCTCTGGGTCCTGGAGGCCGGGCGCCCCTGGGGGGCCGAGGAGGGCCGCCTCGCGGAACGGCTCAAGGGGCGCGCCCAGGGGCTCCTGATCGTCCTCAACAAGGCCGACGAGGTCCGGAACAAGGCCCTGCTCCTGCCGGTGCTGGAGGACCTCTCGCGGCGCTTCCCGGAGGTCCCCCTCTACCCCATGTGCGCCCTGGACGAAAAAGACCGTAAAGGGCTCCTGGACCAAATCTTCCCCCTCCTCCCCGAGGGGGAGCCCCTCTTCCCCGAGGACGTCTACACGGACCAGCCCGAGCGCCAGCTCGCCGCGGAGATCGTCCGGGAACACCTCTTCGGGAGGACCTTCCAGGAAGTCCCGCACTGCGCGGGCGTCCTCGTGGAGCAGTTCGAGGAGGCACCCGCGGAGGGCGGCAAGGTGACCATCCACTGCGCCATCCTCGTGGAGCGGGAAAGCCAGAAGCCCATCGTCATCGGGAAAGGCGGCCAGAACCTCAAGGCCATCGGGACCGGGGCGCGGAAGGAACTGCAGTCCCTCCTGGGATGCGGGGTGGAGCTCCGGTTGTTCGTGAAGGTGCGCCCGGAATGGCGGGAAAACGCCGCCATCCTGAGGGAAATGGGCCTGGCCTGACGGAGGCGAAACCCATGAAACGGCAACGCGCTACGGCGTCGGCGGTCCTGCTCGCCCTGCTCCTGGCGGCCTCTCTGCCCGCCTCGCTCCCCGCCGACGAGGAACTCCTCATCACCTGCCGGGGCGCGGCGGCGGCGCTTCAGCGGGGCCTGCAAGCGGCCCTCTCGGCGGCCATGCGGGAGGGCGGCCCGGAGAAGGCCGTGACGGTGTGCCGGGACCGCGCGCCCGAGATCGCCGCCGACATCTCCCGCAGCGAGGGCGTCCAGGTGCGGCGCACGGCCCTTCGGGTGCGAAATCCGAAGAACGCCCCCGACGCGTGGGAGCGCGAGACCCTGGAGGCCTTCGCCGCCCGCATGGCCGAGGGGGAGGACCCCGCCGCCCTGGAGCGGTGGGTCCTGCGCCCCGAGGACGGGAAGCTGGTCTACCGCTACATGAAGGCCATCCCCACGGGGGAGACGTGCCTGTCCTGCCACGGCCCCGCCGTGGAAGAAGGGCTCCGCCGGAGGATTCAGGAAGCCTACCCGGAAGACGCCGCCGTGGGTTTCGCCAAGGGCGACCTGCGCGGAGCCTTCACCATTCGCAACGTCGTCGGGACGGCGGCGCCGGAGCCGCCGCCCCGCCCCGCCGAACCCAACTCCTGGAGGAAGCCATGAAGAAAGCCGTACCCGTCCTGTTCGCCCTTGCCCTGGCCCCCGCGTGGACCTTCGCCCAGACCGCTCCGGCGTCGGAGAAGCCCAAGCCGCCCGAGCGTCCGCCGATCAAGGCCCTCTACGAAGGAAAGAGCGCGGAGGCCGCCGCCCAGGCCCTCGTGGACCAGGCCCTCAAGATCTCCCAGAACGACCCGTGGGTTACCTTGACGGCCGCCCGGGTCCTCTATCTGGGCGGGAACAAGGCCGCCGGACAGGCCCTCGTGGACAAGCTCTCCGGCGCGTCCCTGGATGGGGAGTCCCTGCTGGTGATCGCGGGGATGTACGCCCAGGCCGGCGAGTTCGACCGCGCCGAACCCTACCTGAGAAGGGCCCTGGTCGACGAGGATCCGGACACGGTGGTGCAGGTCGCCGCCCTGTACCTGGCCCACGGGGACCGCGCCAAGGGCGAGGAGGCGTTGGCGAAGATCTTCTCCCGGCCGGATTCGGACCCCGAGACCCTTCTCAAGGCCGCCGCGGGTTTCCTGAAGGTGGGGAACTAGAGAGCGGCAACCGGGATTTCGGGATGGATGGATGCCGGGATTCCGAGAATCAGAAAGTCCGCGATGAAGAAATGAGGGGAAAGGGGAGGGCACGGAAGCCCTCCCCTACGAAACCCGGGCGGCGTGCGTTCTAGGAACGCTCTCCAGAGCGCCGCCGCCCGCCTTCAAAGGCCTCCCATGGTGCGGCCCTCCGTGGTCGCCCTTTTCGAAGGCCTCTTGTTCAATGTCCCCTGTCTTCAAATCCCAAATCCCAATTTCCAAATCCCCAATGGCCTTTCTTTCCCTCCGCCTTTCCCGTTGTTCGTCTGACGCCCTACGGTATTTCCACGGCGCTCGGCAGGTACCAATCCAGGGAATCCGGAGCGATGACCTCGGTTTGGCTCGCCCGGGCCAGGAATCCCGCCAGGCGGCCCTCCAGGACGTAAGCCCCCGGCTGGAGACAGCGGCGGACGCCGTCGGGAAACGCCGTCGCGCCCGGCCGCAAGAACTCCTGAACCACCCAGGTCCCCGGCCGGGCGAAGGCCCGCTCCACCGCAGAGGCCCACTGTGAAGGGGAGGCGTAGGGACCCGCCACGAGGCCGCGCCCTTCGTAGCCTCTGGCGGGCTTGAGGAGGAAGGACTCCCGGTCCGAGAGAAGGAGAGACCGGAGGTCCCGCCGCGTTCCCGCGTACTCCACCTCCCCCTCTCGCACGAGGCGCGTCCAGGGAACGTGACCCGCGACGGCCTCGCGCAAGGGGCGGGGGAGCGGGGCGGAGAGGGACGGGTCCGAGAGAACGGCGAGAAGCGTCTTGCTCCATGCCGGATCCGTCCGGAAGGAGCCCACCACGCAGGCCGATCCGTCCGTGCACGCTTCCAGAAAGGGCCCGATCTCCCGGGCCCTCTGGAAGGCCTCCTCGCTCACCAGCCGGCGGTAGACCAGGTGGATTTCCCCGCGGGGTCCCAGGAGGCGCCCCCCCGCCTTCCGCAGTTCCCGGGGGTCCACGACGGAAGCGGGACAGCCCCGGGAGGCGAAGAGGTCCGCCAGGGCCTCCTGTTCGGCCCGGGTTCCCACGTCGGCCCAGTCCACCAAGGCGATGGTGGGCCGGTCCACCCCGGTGCGGTCCCAGCGCCGGAAGCAGGCCAGGAGTTCTTCCAGCAGGCGCTCGGGCAGGGGGCGTTCCTCCGGGGGAAGTCCTTGCCGTTCCCGCCAGAGGGCCGTGAGGGCCGCCGTGTAGTGCCACCCCGCCGTGCCATCCGTGTTGAACTCCATGACCTTGGGGACGCCGTCCACGACAAAGAGGTCCATGCGCCCCAGGGGGATGTGGGGGGCGTAACCGGGGTCAGCCAGGATGGCGGCCTCGTGGGGAGGGTCGTAGCCGAAGGCCGCCCGCAGGGGCCCGCCCGTCAGAAAGGCGTCGGTGACCGCTTCGGCGGCCTTCCATACCGCTTCGGCGCACTTCGAAATGGCCTCCAGCGCCTCAGGGTCGAGTTGCAGGGGATAGGGGAGACAGGGGAGGGGGCGTCCCCCGAAGGAGACGCCGCGGCTGAGGAGGTCCACGGAATCGAAAGGCGTCTCCAAGACAGCCTCCCCCAGGCGAAAGGGCGGCCTCGGCCGCCCTTTTCGCTCGCGGGTTTTCTGGAGCCGGCACGCGGACTTGAACCGCGGACCTACTGATTACGAATCAGTTGCTCTACCAGCTGAGCTATGCCGGCCCCGAGCCCCATTATCTTAAGCCATGGCTCCACTTCCGTCAATGAGGGGCAGGGTCGGGGGGCCACCGGGGAGGGGAGAAAGGGAGGGGCGGCCCTCCATGGCCGCCCGCCCCTCGGTCCTGTAACGCGCGCGATCGCGCGCCTTCGAAGGTCTCCCGTGTAGCGGCCCTTGCTTGCAAGGGCCGTCCTTCCGGCCGATGCGAGCATCGGCTGCTACGAAAGCCATTCTTTCTATGGGTTGCCATGTTCGCCGTTTCTTCAAATCCCGAATGCCTCTCCTGCCTCACTGCCTGGGTGAAACCCAGCGGGTCGCTCTTCCACTCCGTCCTTGGCAGGGTATACTCAACCCATGAAGATCTCGAGCCTGGAAAGGGCTTTCCGATCCGTCAACGAAATGGTCCGAGAGGGTGTCTTTCAGGCCTATGCCGTGGGCGGGGCCATGGGCGCCCTGTTCTACACGGAACCCTCCGCCACCTACGACCTGGATATCTTTGTCCTCCTGTCGGATTCCGATGGGGCGCTCTCTCTGCCCCCCCTGGCAAGGCTGTACAAATTCGCGCGGGCCAAAGGACACGTCGTCGAGCGGGAGCACATCCTGCTGAACGGGGTTCCCGTTCAGTTCTTGCCCGCCCCATCTGCGCTCGTAGAAGAGGCGGTCCGATCGGCCGTGACGAAAAAGGTCGGGACCACCCCGGTCAAGGTTATGCGGCCCGAACATCTGGCGGCGATCATGGTGGAGGTAGGCCGGCCCAAAGACCGCCTGCGCTTGCAAGCCTTCCTGGCGGAGAAGGTTATTACCGAGAAGGACATGGAAAGCCTCCTGAAGGCCCATCGCCTCTGGATCCGCTGGCAGGGGATGAAGAGGGAGATGGGGTTCCCATGAAATCGGGACAAAGGAACAGCAGACCCGCATCGTCTTTTCCCGTGGCCAAGGGCCTCCGCCGAAAGCGCCTGCGCACCCTGCCCTATCTCGAAAAAGTCCGCATCCTGAGGGACCTACAGCGCATGGAAAACGAAATCCGCAGGGCCTCGGGGCGCTCCCCTCGGCCTGAGTGGCCGGACTGAGCCCGGATTGAGCAGGGAGTAGATGCCTATCGGCGGCCCCCCTTGGCCGCCTTCGGACGTTGTAGGAGCGCTCTCCAGAGCGCGATGGCGCTGGCCGCAAAGGCCGGGAGGGCACGGAGGCCCTCCCCTGCGGGCTCCGAAGCGCCCCCCCGCGGTCCTGTGACGCCCCTGCCTTTCTCGTCTCTCGTCTCCGTTTTCTCCAAATCCCAAATCCCAAATTCGCAATCCCGAAAGCCCCTGTTTTCCCTCCTCCTACCGCCAAAATAGGTGGCTGTCCCCAATTTTCTCTTCCCCCTTTTCTTCAAATCCCCGGTGGGCTATGCTGGAACGCAGTCGGGGCGTAGCGCAGCCTGGTAGCGCATCTGCTTTGGGAGCAGAAAGTCGCGAGTTCAAATCTCGCCGCCCCGACCAGTTCCTCCCGCCCCCCTGGGTGGCGTCGCACGGCGCCGGTCTCTCGTAGGAGCGGCCCTCCGGCCGATGCGAGCATCGCCGCTACGAAGGCCTCTCTCCGAGGGATCTGCCTATGGGAGCGGTCCGGGGGCAATAAGCCCTCCTTTTCCGGCGTTGTCATAACCCCATCGAGGATCGCGTCGGCCCCGTCCGCCTTGATGAGGCTGGATCGAGGAGAGTGACATGGCGCCCACGCAATCCCCTGAACATCCGACTTCCGCGCCCGCGCGCGCCTCCCGCCCCGAGTGGCTGGCGGCCATGAGGGCCTTCGAGAGGCCCAGTCTCCGCAGGGCCCTGTGGCAGATGCTCGACACCTTCTTACCCTACGGGGCGCTCTGGGCGCTGATGGTCCTGCTCGTCCGCCAGGGGGCCCCCTACGGGCTCGTCCTTCTCCTTTCCGTGCTGGCGGCCGGCTTTCAAGTCCGCATCTTCATTCTCTTTCACGACTGCTGTCACGGGTCTTTCTTCCGGTCCCGCCGCGCCAACTCCGTTCTGGGGACCCTCGCGGGGGTGCTGACCTTCACGCCCTTCCGGGAGTGGCGCCTCGCTCACAACGCCCACCACGCCACCGTGGCGGACCTGGACCGGCGCGGCATCGGAGACGTGACCACCCTCACCGTCGAGGAGTACCGCGCCGCCCCGCTCCTTCGGCGCCTGCGCTACCGGGCCTACCGGCACCCGCTGGTGCTGTTCGTCCTGGGGCCGGTGTGGCTCTTCCTCCTCTCGTTCCGCTTCTTCCCCAAGGGCGCCAAGGCCCCCGAGCGCCGCAGCGTCCTCGTCACCAACCTCGCCCTGGCCGCCCTCGCCCTGGTCTCGAGCTGGACCATCGGCCTGAAGACCTACCTCCTCATCCAACTGCCCGTCCTCCTGATCGGGGGGGCTTTCGGCATCTGGCTCTTCTACGTCCAGCACCAGTTCGAGCGGGGCTACTGGGCCGCCCACCCGGCGTGGGACCCCGTGGAGGCTTCGCTGAAGGGGAGCTCCTACTACAAACTCCCCAAGGTCCTGCAGTGGTTCAGCGGCAACATCGGCCTCCACCACGTCCACCACCTCCGGCCCCGCATCCCCAACTACAACCTGCAACGGTGCCTGGAATCCCTCCCGGCCCTTCGGGACGTGGAGCCCTTGACCTTCTGGAAGAGCCTCCGGACCCTGCGGCTCCGCCTCTGGGACGAGCGCGAGAGCCGCATGGTCGGCTTCGCGGCGCTTAGCAAGCTCCCCGCCTCCTGAGAGCAAACCAGCCAACCTCTTGAAAGACGATCCTTCGCGGGGGCCGGTGTGGCCTCTGTAGGGGAGGGCCTCCGTGCCCTCCCCGTCGAGGTATGTGCGGCGGCGGCGGCCATTGTGCGGCGACCGGTGTGGCCTCTGTAGGGGAGGGCCTCCGTGCCCTCCCGTGCGGTGTTTGGGCGGCGGCGGCGGACATTGTGCGGCGACCGATGTGGCCTCTGTAGGGGAGGGCCTCCGTGCCCTCCCGTGCGGTGTTCGGGCGGCGGGCTTTTATAGCGGCCGATGCTCGCATCGGCCGCTACGAAGGCAACCCCGCGCCGTAGGGGCGGCCCTCCGTGCCCGCCCGCCCCACGGTTACTTGGTCCGGCCGTCTCTCGTCTCTCGTCCCTTTCAAATCCCAAATCCCAATTTCCAATCCCAAATGCCTTTCGCCTTTTGCCTGTCGCCTTTCTCGTCTCCCGTCTCCCGTCTAACGTCTAGCGTCTCTCGTCTAACGTCTTGTCATTAAATAGGTGGCCGTCCCTAATTGTTCTGAAAGTAAGGATTCCTTACTCTTGTCCTTATAAGGCGACCGCACTATATTTTCCGTACGGAGGCGCGGGATGTTTGCGAAGCGGACGGCGAAGAACCAGTTGACCCTCCCCAAGGCCATCGCGCAGAAGTTCGAGGGCGTGGAGTACTTCCAGGTGAGCGAGGAGGCGGGGTCCATCGTGCTCGCTCCGGTTCGGCCCAGCCGCGCGGCGGAGGCGCGGGCCAAGCTTGCCCGGCTGGGGATCTCCGAAGCGGATGTGGCCGAGGCCGTGGCCTGGTCGCGCCGGAAATGAGGTTCCGGGCCGTCTTGGACACGAACGTGGTGGTCTCGGCCCTGCTCTTCGAGGAGGGCCGGCTCGCCTGGCTGAGAGACGCCTGGCGTACGGGCTCCTGCGTTCCCATCGTGTCCGCCGCCACGGCGTCCGAGCTGGTTCGCGTCCTCGCCTATCCAAAGTTCCGTTTGGAGCCGGAGGAGCGGTGGGACCTCCTCGGCGAGTACCTCCCCTTTGCCGAGGAGTTCGCCAAGCCACGGCGGGCGCCCAGAGGCTTGAAATGCGAGGATCCGAAGGATCAGATCTTCGTGGACCTCGCCCTGGCCGCCTCGGCCGACGCCCTCGTGACGGGGGACAAGGCCCTCCTGGCCTTGGGCGGGGGAGCCCCCTTTGCCCTCCTCACCCCCCAGGGTCTCAAAGCGAGACTGCGGGGAGGGAATGAGTAGGTGAGTAGGGGAGTAGGGACGGCCCTCCGTGGCCGCCCGCCCCACGGATGTTGTAGGAGCGCTCTCCAGAGCGCGATGGCGTCGGCCGCGAAAGCCGGGAGGGCGCGGAGGCCCTCCCCTACGGACCCCGAAGCGCCCCCCGCGGTCCTGGGACGCCCCAACGCCTTACATCTCTCGTCTATCGTCTAACGTCTCTCGTTTTCCGTCCTGCGGCGCCGCCGCTCGCCTTCGAAGGCTTCCCGTGTAGCGGCCCTTGCTCGCCAAGGGCCGTCTCTCCGGCCGATGCGAGCATCGGCCGCTACGAAGGCAACC
>JBFMHB010000025.1 GCA_040752915.1 Acidobacteriota bacterium | reverse complement strand
CGCCCGAACCCAGCGCCGCGCCGCCCCGCCCCGCGCGGAGGCCAGCGCCGCCGGAAGGGCCAGGAGTACCGCCAGGCCGAGCGCCGCTCCCGCCAGCCGCGCCGTTTGCGGCAAGGCCGCGGCCAGCTCCTCAGCCACCGGCCGCCGCGTCCGGAGCGAGACGCCCAGGCGGCCCCGCGAAAGGTCCCAGAGGTATCGGCCGTACTGCATGGGAAGGGGATCGTCCAAGTGAAGCGCACGCCGAAGCTCCTCCCGGCGCTCCGCCGGCGCCCCCTCGCCCAGCATCAGGTCCACCGGGTCCCCCGGAAGCGCCCGCCCCAGAAAGAACACGAGCGTCACCACCCCCAGCATCGCCGGGAGGAACAAGAGCAAGCGCCCCGCCACGTACCCCCGCATCGGCCCTCCGCCCCTCAAGTCTATCGCGAAGCCCGAGGAGGAACGACGGGGGCGTGGAACCGGCCCGACCTCCCCTCGCCCTGTTTCCCTGATTTGCTCCTTCCCTGGTTCCGTCCCTGGGGAGGCATCGACCGGCGCGAGCACCGGCCGCGCCGAAGGTCGCCACAGCCACCTTGACTCTGTACTCTTTGGAGACATACGCTCGACTTGCTTTCAAGCGGCCGAGCCATCGCGTACAGAGAAGGCAGTCAATGGCAAACGTGGCAACAGAATGAGGTGGTCCCGCTTTACTGAGAGGGGGTATGCCGAAGATGCGGAGGTTTCTGAGGCATTGTGTCCTCGTTGCCTTTTCGTTTCTGCTCTTGGAGGGCTGTTCGGGCCGACAAAGGCCTGCCTCGCTTTCGATCGGCGGTAGAACGTCTCAGGGCACGATCTCTGAACACTCAACCTCCAGTGAGAAGACCGCTGAAGAGATGTATCAACGGGGCCTAGACAGCATTTCAGGAAGGGGGATGTGTTCGGATCCCGAGCGAGCGCGGCAGTGGTTCGAGGAAGCCGCCGCAAAAGGACACCCCGGCGCAGAACTCGCTTTGGGATTGATTTACGCAGAGGGATTCGGAGTCGAGCAGGACCACGCAAAAGCCGCACTCTGGATTCACAGGTCTGCCAGCCACGGGAACAAGTGGGCGCAATCCAACCTTGCCAGCCTTTATTGGCAGGGGAAGGGTGTGCGCCAGGACAGGACACTGGCCTTTCAATGGGGTTTGAAGGCAGCACGAACGGGAGTGCCGGAAGCACAAGAGACGGTCGCGTGGTGCTTCAAAGAAGGAATAGGTACAGCGAAGAATCCGAGCGAAGCCGCCCACTGGATGAAGAAGGCGGCTGACGCCGGAAGACCCTCAGCACAGGCCACGCTCGGAGTCTTTTATCAAGTCGGATTCGGGGTGAAAGCAGATCCCCGCAAAGCCCTTGCTTGTTTTCAGAAGGCGGCTGACCAGGGATACCCGAGAGGCCAGTACAACCTTGCCCTTTGCTACTACTACGGTTCTGGCACCGAAAAAGACATGTCGCTTGCGTTCAAGTTTCTCAAAGGCGCAGCAGAAGGTGGCCACCGACTCTCTTTCGAATTGCTCGCATACATGTATAGGCAGGGTTTGGGTACGTCGCAGGATTTCGCCCAAGCCCGTTTCTGGTACGGAAAGGCCGCGGACCTGGGCAACCCTAATGCTGCTGTGGAACTTGCAGGGCTGTATGCGAGGGGACAGGGTGGACCCATAGACCTCCGGGAAAGTTACCGCCTGAACTGTCAAGCGGCTCTGACAGGGTTCCCCCTTGCCATGGCAAACGTGGGAAACGCCTTGTATACAGGATTCGGGGTAGACCGGAATCCAGCAGAAGCACTTTACTGGTTGCGCCTGGCTGCTGAAGCGCAGGAAATGGGAGCGGTGAATGATCTCGGGGATGCTTATGAAACGGGCCAAGGTGTTGAACCCGACATAAATAGAGCCGTCGCTTTGTACCAGATTTCAGCCCGCACAGGACATCCCTCAGGGGCGGTGAGCTTGGGGTATTTGTACATGGAGGGCAAGGGGGTGGCCAAGGACTGGGCAATGGCTGCCCAGTGCTTCGAATACGCATCCGTCAGGGAAGATCCCCGCGCTATGCGCCTCTTGGGGAAGATGGTCCTAAACGGTTGGGGAGGCCCTGCAAACCTGCCAGAAGCCTATATGTGGTTCAGGCTCGCAGAGCAGCGCCATGACCAGGAAGCTACGGTCCTTCTTAACGACCTGCTTCCTCAAATGACCGCAGAGCAGGTTGCGGCAGGCGAACTTGCTGCCCGGACTTGGAAGGAGCGATGAAGATCAATAGGGAGGAACGGGGTCAGGTCTTGTATTGCCACATTGTACCCGAACAGATTACTTCGCTCCCGGTGGTTTAGGTTCCCAAAGACAGGTTGAGCGTACCGCCTGAAAGAAAAGGGAGTCAAGGCAGCGGTGGCGCCAGGGTAAGGCCACGTCTCGGGGCCAGCGGAAGGGGCAAGGACCGCGGGGTTGCCTGCTTAGCGGCCGATGCTTGCATCGGCCGAGGGGCCGGTGCTCGCGAGCACGGGCCGCCACAGTGGGGGCCTTCGAAAGGGGGAGGGCGCGGAGGCCCTCCCCTACACCGCGAGCGGCGGGGTGTGGAGGTTTGTGGCCGCCATTGGCCGACCGACCGGAGGGAGGGAGGCGCGTCCCGACGTCGATGGGCCTAGGGCCAGGAAGGCGAGGCGCCCGCGCCGGAGGCGTACTGGATGTACGTTGAGGACGCGGGCGCCGAAGCCTGACGCCGCAATGGGGCCGTCGCCGTCGGTGGCGCATCCGGGGCGCCTTCGAAGGGCGTCCCGCCGGGGCTCCTTGGAACCAAGACCCGCGCCGCTCCCCCGTAGGGCCTCTTCGAAGGTAGGGCTGATCGTCAACGTGGTGGCTGCCCGCCCGAAGGGCGGACCGAGGGAGAGGGACGCGAGGAGAAAGATATGTCTTTCGACTCGCGAACCCGACCTCGGGAGGAGGCGCCGAAGGCGCCGGGCCGGATGGGGCGGAGGCAGGGGCATTTGGAAATGGGGAATTGGGATGTGGGAATGAGAAGGAGCAGGACCTCGGCGTCGGGCGACGCCTCTCACCTAGGCGGGCTTCCGCGGCTCAGGGGGACCCTGGTATGCTCGGCCCATGGCGAAGGAGCCCCGGGAGACCCCGCACTGCCACCGTCACCCCACGCGCCCGGCCCGCCGCCGCTGTTATCATTGCCGCCAGCCCATCTGCCCCGACTGCCAGCTCCGGCTGGAGGGCCACATTTTCTGCTCGGAGGCGTGCGCCAAGGCGGAGCGGCGTCGCACCCTTCTCAGCCGGCTCGATCGCCTGAACCGCACGGCGTTGGCGGGACGGTGGTTCCGCCTCCTGGGACTGGCTGCGCTTCTTGCCGCGGGCGCGGCCCTCATCTGGTTCTCGAGCCGCTGGGACCGCTTCGTGGAAGCGCCCGAGCCGCCCCTCCCCGTCTTCAAGGGCCTCAAGGAGCGCGGCCTCGACCAGGAGGGCCCGAACTGGGACTCCCCGGGCGCCGTGGCCATCACCGCCCCGGCCCCCGGCCTCGTTCTCCAGGAGAGCCTCATCCCCGTGGAGGGAACGGCCCCGCAGGAGGCCATGGTGGGCCTCTACGTGAACGGCCGCAAGGTGGACGTCCAGCTGGCCCCCGACGGGCGCTGGCGCTTTGAGGGAGTCCCCCTCACGGACCGGAGGTGCCTCCTCCAGGCCCGCTACTTCGACAACCGCGGGAACTCCTCCTTCAGCCCGGCGGTCCTCGTGGAGCTGGGCGCCCGGCCCGCGGCGGCACCCGTGGAGACCGCCGTGGTCCGCGAGATCCCCCTCAACGGTCTGAACCTATCCCGGGGACCGGCGGACCGCAGGGAGGTCTACCTGACCTTCGACGGCGGCTCCAACGCCAATTCCACCGAGGCCATCCTCGACACCCTGAAGGCCGAGGGCCTCCAGGCCACCTTCTTCCTGACGGGCGAGTACATGCGCCGGTATCCCGAACTGGTCCTTCGCATGGACCGGGAGGGGCACCTCGTCGGAAACCACACCTACAGCCACCCGCACTTGACCTCCTTCTCCTTCAACGGCAGGCAGGGGACCCTCTCGGGTGTCACGGAGGCCTTCCTGAAGAACCAGCTGGCCCGTGCCGAGGACCTCTACCGCCTCATCACGGGCAAGAGCTTCGCCCCCTACTGGCGGGCGCCCTTCGGCGAGTTCAACCGGGAAATCTTGGGGTGGGGGGCCGCCGCGGGATACCGCCACGTATACTGGACGCCCCGGCTCGACACGCTCGACTGGGTGGCCTCGCCCGAGGACCCCCTCTACCGGAGCCCGCGGCAGATCCTGGAGGGGGTCTTGAGACAGGCGGGGCGGGGTCCCGACGGCGTTTCGGGGGGGATTCTCCTGATGCACCTCGGCACCGAGCGCGGGTCCGCCGAACGGGCCGACTCGGTCCTGCCCGAGATGATCCGCTCCCTCAAGGCCCGAGGGTACGGCTTCGCCACCGTGGACCGGGCGGGACCCTAGAAGAGAAAATTCGAATTTGGAATTTGGAATTTCGAAATGAAAGAGAAAGAACCAGCCCGGCCGAAGGAGCAACGGGCGCGGAGGGACCGCACGGCGCCCGGAGCGGATCGGGCTTAGCGGCGGCGGCGCTTGCGCTTGGCGATCTTGGGCTCGGGGATGGGCTCGGCCTCCTCGGCCTCCTCCAGGTCGCGGCCCTTGCGGCCGAGGCTGATGGGGTAGATGCCGTCCACCTTCTTGCCGATGTGGATGATCTGATTTTTCTGGGCTTCGGCGAGGAAGGCCTTGAACTGTCCGAAGCCGAAGGTCTTCTCGTCGAAGGTCGGGGAGAGCTGGATCATCCTCTGCTTGAGGAGGGAGGAGTCCACGGCGCGGTCCTCGTCCTCCAGGAGGGCGATGGCCCGGGTGAGGAGGGCGAAGGCACCGGGGAGGTCCTTGGGGTCGGCGCCGGTGGTGCGGGCCGGGTGGTCCTCGGAGACCTCGCCGGGGGCCGGGATGTTGTCGTAGGCGAGGTACTCGTTGCAGTTGCGCATGACCACCGAGGAGGTGGTTTTCCGCATTCCGATGATGACGACCTTCTTGTTGTAGGCCTGCAGGCGCGAGATGAGGGGGAGAAAGTCGCTGTCTCCGGAGACGATGGCGAAGACGTCGATGTGCGCGTTGGTGAGGCAGGCGTCGAGGGCGTCCACGGCGAGCTGGATATCGGCGCCGTTCTTGTCTCCGCCGGCGTGGATGGTGGGCCGCTCCACGAGGTCCACGCCGTTCTCCGCCAGGACCTTGCGGAACTGGGTGAACTTGGCCCAATCGCCGTAGGCCTTCTTCAGGATGATGATGCCCTTCTCGCGGAGGGCGTAAAGGATCCGGTTGATGTCGAGCTGCCCGTTGTCGAAATCGATGAAAAGCGCGATCCGGGGCGGTGCGTCGGAATAGGCGGTTTGCACGTCGTATCTCCTTCGATTCCTAAAGATAACCCCTTCCCGACCCGGAAGGCAAACGGGGCGGGACCTCCCTGGGCCGGGCCGAGGGAGGCGTCGGAGCCGGGAGACGGCCAAGTCTCATCCCCGAGAGGGTATTTCGGGGCGGCGGGGCCTTTACTTTTCGCGGCAGGTGCTGATGCCGAGGAGGGAGTAAGGGGGGCACCAGCCCGAGAGGGCGGTGAAGAGGGGCACGGCGCCCACGAGGCCCCAGAGGGTCTTGGGGCCGACGAAGATCAGGCCGAGAAGGACGACGCCCACCACGCCCCGGACCGCTCGCTCGATCGGATGGATGTTGACGGTCATTCCACACCTCCCACTCGCCCTCTAAACACCGGGGGCCTTGCCCCTATTCGAGGCCGGGCGGGGTGAAAGAGATCCCCGGCCTCCCGGAACCCCTCGGGGACGCTCCGCGTATACTTCCTTCGTGAACGACCTTGCGGCGCCATCGGATCCCCGGTTCCGGCAGGCCCTCATGGAGCAGGCGCGCCTGCGCGCCCTGCGCCGCGAGGCGCCCTTGCCCGGGAAGATTCGCTACGTGGCCGGCGCGGACGTCTCCTGCGGCCTCCGGGGGCGGACTTTCTGGGGCGGCTACGCCGTTTGCGACATCGAGGAGGGATTCGCCGTGGCGGACTCGGCGGTCGTGCGGATGGAGGTGGATTTCCCCTACGTCCCCGGCCTGCTCGCTTTCCGGGAGGTGCCCGTCCTGGCGGAAGCCTTTGCGCTCCTTCGCGTTCGCCCCGACGCGGTCCTCGTGGACGCGCAAGGCACGGCCCATCCCCGGCGCTTCGGGTCGGCGGCCCACCTGGGCGTGGCCCTCGGCGTGCCCACGGTGGGGTGCGCCAAGAGCCGCCTCTGCGGAGAGCACAGGGAGCCCGGGCCCGAACGCGGGGCCTTTACTCCCCTCCTCCTGGACGGAGAAACCGTGGGCGCCGTCCTGCGCACGCGGGCCGGGGTGAAGCCCGTCTACGTGTCGCCGGGCCACCTCAGCGACCTCCCCACGTGTTTGGACCTCGTCCTGCGGTGTTCGCCGCGGTGGCGAGTACCGGAACCCATCCGGAGGGCCCACGATCTCGTGAACGGCGCGCGGCGCGGGGCCGCCCGCCGGGAGGGACGGCCCTCCCGATAACCCCCGCCTCCTCCGAGGAGGCCGACCATGCCCGCCTTCGTCCGCACGCTCTGGATGGCCGCCGCCCTCGCGGCCGCCTCCCCTTCGGCCGCTCAGGCGCCCTCCTCCGCGCCGCCCTGCGATGCCCTCGCCGGCCAAGGTCGCTGGCGGGAGGCCCTGGCCTGCGCCGATTCCGGGCTGGCCCTCTCCCCCCGGGACCCGGCTCTCTTGAACATCCGGGTGCGTGCGCTCATGGGCCTCTTCCGGTTCAAGGAGGCCGCCGACGTGGCCTTCCCCCTCCGGCCCCGCCGGCCCGACATGGCCTTCGCCTCCGCCGCCTGCCTCTTCGAGATGGGGCGGTACATGGAGGCCTTTCAGGTGTGGTCCTCCCTGCGGGCGGACCCGGAGTGGGCGGGTCCCGCCTACGAGCGGCTCGTTTCGGGCCTGGACGGGACGGGCCGCCATGAGGAGGCGAGGGTCCTCGCCCTGGAGGCCCTCGAGCGCCTGCCGGCGCCACCGCCCGGGCTGGTCTCGCTCGCCGCCTCGCTCCTGGACGACCCCGCCCTGTCCCTGGGCCTGATGGAACGCGGGGGCGGGGGAAAACCGCCCGACGCAGGCGGGATGGTCCCTCCACCGGCCGTCCTCCGGGCGGCCCGCGGTCCTCTGTGCGAGGCCTCCGCGAAGGGGTTCCTTCCCGCCACACTGCCCCTCCAGACCCTGTCGGACCCCGTGGACCTCTACGGCATCGCCACGCCCGGCGCGCGCCAGCCCAAGGGACCCGCCCCCTCGGCCCAGGCTTACGACCACGGGCTGTACAACCCCATGCCCCCGGAGGTCATGGCCTTCTCGGGGGCGGGGCTTCCTCAGGAATCGGCGGTGCGCCGGCTGGTGGTCTCCGCTCGCCTGGAGGGCAAGGGCCCCTACGCTCTCGCCCTGGATTCGTCCGCCTCGCTCTTGCTCCTGTCCTCCGGGACCGCCAAAGCCCTCGACCTCAAACCGCTGGGCGAGGGGGAGATCTCCGCCGTGGGGCTGGACGGGACCTTGCGCGGACGGTGGACCCTCGTGGACCGCCTGGAGGTGGGTCCGGTGAGTCTCCGCCGCGTCCCCGCTTTCATCCTGTCGGGCCCCGACGCCGCCGGCACCGCCGCGGGGGTCCTCCCGCTCTGGCTCTTGCGCCGGTGGGGGCTGGCCGTGGATCCCTCCCGCGGGTCCCTCGTCATCCACCCGCCGGGGACGCCGCCCGAGGCCGCCCTGGGCGCGGGCGCCGCACGCCTTCCCGCGCTCTGGACGGGAGCGGGGCTCCGCGCCGCCCTGGGCGCGCCCGAGGGCAGAAACCTGAACGTCCTTCTGGACGTGGGCTCCCCCTTCTCCTCTCTTCACCTGGGGCGCCTGGACGCCTTGGGTCTGTCCCGCCGAAGGGGCATGGAGAGGGACCGGGTGGAGGCGGGGAAGTTCGGGGTCCAATCCTGCGCGGTGCTCGAGGACCTTCCGCTGACCGCGGGCTCCCTTCAACTGAAGCTCTCCGCCCCCCGGGCCATGGACCTGGGGGACGCTCCGGATGCCCCGGCGGGGGTGCTGGGGCGGGACGCCCTCGATCTCTTCGTCCTGTACCTCGACTGGACCTTTGGGATCGCGGCGCTTCGTCCGGCCTCTCCCTGAGTCGGCCCCCACGCCCGGCCGTCTTGCCAAAATCTCCTTACTTCTTTAGGATGATGACCTTGCGCGCGCCTTGGAAGGGTCACCCAGCCGGAACGTTGGGGCCGGCGCGCGCGGAGAGGGCAGGGAGGAGATCATGGAGACGACGGAGGCCACGGAAGCGGCGGGAACGGACCGGAGGCGGTTTCCCCGGATCCCGACGCGGTGCGAAGTGGTGGTCAAGACGGCCTCGGGAAAAGCGGCGTTTCCCACGGCGTCCACGACCCGCGAGGTGGGACTCGGCGGCTGTTCCTTCCCGAGCCGCACGGCCTACGGCGTGGGGGCCCTCTTGCGGCTCTCCATCCTCCCGAAGAAAAGCATCATCGAGGCCACGGGCCGCGTGACCTACGAAATCCCCCAGAAGAACGGGACCTACGAAATCGGGGTGGCCTTCGTGGAGATTCACCCCTCGGACAAGCCCAAACTCGACGCCCTGCTCCAAGGCGAGTGAGGAAGCGAGGCAGGGGAGCAGGCCCGTCGGTTCGCCGCCCGGGACGCCAAAGGACGGCCGTGTCATTCCTCCTCACGCTCCGTGAGGAGAGCCGCCGGGCGCCTCCCTTCACGCCCTTACCGTTCGATCCACCTCTGGAGGTCCAGCGCCTCCTCGGGAATCCGGTATCCGACCAGAGCGTCCAGGAGCGCGGCGGGCTCACGCTCCACGAGCACCATCCCCCGGTGGACGGGCTTGAGGAAGCCTTCGGCCACGGCGTGATCCAGGAAGCCGACGAGGGGCGCGAAGTAGCCCCCCGCGTCGAGCAGGGCCAGGGGTTTGCGGTGGAGGCCCAGTTGGGCCCAGGTCCACACCTCGAAGAGTTCCTCGAGGGTGCCGAGGCCTCCGGGAAGGGCCACGAACGCGTCCGACAGGTCGGCCATGAGGGCCTTGCGCTCGTGCATGGAGGAGACCACGCGCATTTCCGTGGCTTCGGGGAGCGCCACCTCGAAGGTCATGAGGTGCTCGGGGATGACGCCCACCACGCGGCCGCCCTCCTCCAGGGCCGCCCGCGCCAGCGTTCCCATGAGTCCCACGTTGCCCCCGCCGTAGACGAGGGCCAGGCCCCGCCGCGCGAGGAGCCGGCCCAGCTCCGCGGCGGCCGCGGCGTAAACGCCGTTGGCTCCCTTGCTGGAGCCGCAGAAGACGCAGACCGAGTCCACTCCGCCTTTCTCCCCGGCCCGGATCATGGCTTGACGGGGCGCTCTCCGGTTTCCCGGAAGGTCCGGCCGATGAGGTCGAAGGTCCCCTGGAGAACCTTCGGGTCGTTCAGGTCGATGGAGAGGAAGTCCTTGAGAAGGGCGGCCGCTGGCCGGTCGAAGCCGTTGCGGACCATTGCGGTGTACTTGGCGGAGAAGCCCTCCGGGTCTTCCAGGTAGCGCTGGTAGTACGTGAGGGCGAGAACGTGGGCCACCACGTAGTTGACGTAGTAGGTGGGCACGCTCCAGTAGTGGTGCTTGCGGATCCAGTGGTCCTCGAGCCAGGGGTACTTCTGGAACCACACGTCGTAGGCCTTCCCCACGTCCACGCACGCCTTCCCGAAGCCCGCCTCGTCGGTGATCTCGCCCGAGGCCACGCGGTCGTAGGCCACCATCTCGAACTTGGCCCTTCTCGCGATCTCCCACAGGTACATCATCTCGTTGAGCGCGTCCTCCCGCACGTAGCGCCTGAGAGCCTCGTCGCCGGAGGATTTCAGAAGGCGGTCGCGCAGGAGCCACTCGTTGAACATGGCGAAGGACTCGGTCATGTATCCGGGGCCCTCTCCGTACAGGACGCTCTTCTTGTTGTTGAAAACGAGCTGGTCGTGGATTCCGTGGCCCGCCTCGTGGGCGATGGTGGAGACGTTGGTGAGAAGCCCCTGGTAGTTGTCCAGGAAGAAGCCGTGGTACCCCTCGCAGAAGGCGCCCTGGTCCCGGTTGGGGCCTCCCACGATGTCCATGCGGCCGTTCTTCGGATCGAGGAGGGCCTTGAGTTCCGCCAGGTATTCGGGGCCGAGCACGCCGAGGGCGTCGCTGATGAGGGCCACGGCCTCGTCGGCGGTGAAGCGGGGCTCGGGACCGTCGCCGGAGGCCAGGTCCATGTCCCAGATTTCGGGCTCCGCGCCGCCGATCCGGGGCCGCACGCGCTCCATCCGGAGGCGCTGGTAGGCCTGGTAGAGGCCGGCCTGGGCCTCGATCTGGGCGTAGAGGTTGTCGGCCTGCTCGCGCGTCAGGTACCGGTCGAAGAGGGTCTGGTGGTAGTAGGTCGGGAAGCCCCTCAAGGCCGCCTGGGCGTTGAGCGTCTTCATTTCGCGCAGGAGGGCGAAGCCCACCAGGTCGCGGATCTCGGCGAAAGCCGCGTAGTAAGACTCGTAGGCCCTCCGGCGGACGTCGCGGTCCGGGTGGCGGATGAGGGTTTCGAAGTCGCGGTGGACGTTGTAGGTCCTGCCGTCGGCGGAGATCTCGGCGAAGGCCGTCCGGTCGAAGACCTTCTGGAAGAGAACCTGCTGCCATGAATTGAGGTCCGGGTCCAGGCGGCTCAGGAGGGCCTCCTCGGAATCCGAGAGGGAGTGGGGGCCCTGGCGCAGGATGTCCTCGATCTGGTAGCGGAAGGCCGCGAGGCGGGGCTCCTTCGCGATCATGCCCTCCAGCGCCTCGGGGGTGAGGGCCTTGAGCTCCACCTGGAGGAAACTCGTCTGCGCGCCCGCCTCCGCCTGGAGAGCGAGGAAAGCCTCGTAGGCCGCGCGATCCGACGTGTTGACGGCGGCGCGGAACTCCCCGTAGGCGTAGAGTTTGACGAGGACGTCCCGCAGGTCCCGGTGGGCCTCCATGGCGCCGAGCAGGTCCCCCGGGGAGGCCAAGAGCCTTCCCTTGCGGGACTTCACGGAGGCGGCGAGGGCCCGCGCGCGCTCCACATCGGCCCCCCAGGCCGCCTCGTCCGGGTACATCCTGGACAGGTCGAAGCGGTACGCCTGGCGCTGTCCCCCGGGCAGGGGATCGAAGGCGGGTGCGGCGTAGGACGCGGCGGTGAGCCCGAAGAGGGCCAGGGTGAGCCAGAGCGCTTTCATGGCGAGCCTCCACGTGAGGCGAAATTGTAGCACGGAGGAGGAGAGGGGCATTTCGAATTTCGAATTTCGAATTTCGGATTTCGGATTTGTGAGTTGGAAGGCGGAAGGCGAAAGGCGAAAGATGAAGAAGGGGAATCGGGGATTGGGGATTTCGCGGTTTCTCCCAGGGTTGAGGTATGCTAGGGCGCGTGACTCTGGGAAGCGGGAGGGACGAGATGGCCGAGAAACCCCTGTCCACGACGGCGGAGGCGGCGGAGACGCGGGAGCGGGAATGGCTCGCGAAGGTCTATCGGGGGGGGCAGGAGAGGGAGATCACGGTCCGGTCCATCCTGCTCGGGGCGCTCATCGGCGCGGTGATGTGCCTCTCCAACCTATACGTGGGCTTCAAGGCGGGATGGAGCCTCGGCGTGACGATCACCGCGGCCATCATGGCCTTCGCCCTCTTCAAGGCGATCCGGACGGCCCTCCCCTTCTTCGTGAAGAAGGACATGGGCATCCTGGAGACCAACTTTCTCGTGACCATCGCCTCGGCCTGCGCCTTCATCGCTTCGGCGGGCCTGTCCAACGCGGTCCCGGCCCTGCTCATGGTTTCGGGCAAGGCGCTCCCCACCTGGCAGTTGGCGCTGTGGGTGGCGACGATCCTCTTCCTGGGCCTCTTCATGGCCATCCCCATGAAACGCCAGATGATCAACGTGGAGGACCTCAAGTTCCCCACGGGCTACGCCACCTCGGAAGTGCTCAAGGGCATGTACGCCGCGGGCGGGGACGCCGTGAAGAAGGCCCGGGCTCTCTTCGGCGCCCTGGGAGTCGGCGTCGTCATCGCGTGGCTGAGGGACGGGGTCCTCGGATTCCCCAAGATCGTCGGCGGACACGTGGTCAAGGAGTTCGGCGTTTGGCAGTGGCGGGGCTGGCCCCAGATCATTCCCGCAACGCTGGTCCCTCCCTCCTGGTCCCTTTTCGGAATGCCCCTCGGCCGCCTCACCCTGACCTTCGAGGGCAGCCTCATCATGGTCGGAGCGGGCGCGATCATGGGCATCCGGGCGGGGGCCAGCCTCCTGCTCGCGGCGGTGGTCGGGTACGGGTTCCTGGCTCCTCGGTACATCGCGAAAGGGGACATCCCCCACGATCCGCCGACGCTGGCGGCGGCGGCGGCCTTCGAGGGCGCACCCTCCATCCTCGCCTCGGAGGACGCCGTCTTCCCGCTCCGGGTGGAGGCCGGACAGACCCTGGCCTTCGAGATCGAGGAGCCGGGCCGCCCCTCCCTCCTGGTGGCGCGAACGTGGACCGCTCCCTCGGAGTATGGCGACGCGCGCGCCCTGGAGGCGGACCTCTCGGCGCCGCTCCTGGCCGACGGCGGGCCCAATCCGCTCTCCGGCGTGGTGACCGTGACGCTGGACCGGACCGCCAACCGGCTCCGGGCGGCCCTTGCCTCCCCTCTTTCCGGCCCGGCGGTTCTGCGCGTCGCCGCGGCGACGGAGAGACCGGCCCTCGCCTTCGAACCGGGAGCGGGCGCGCGCGTCCTGCGATTTCCCCTGACCGTGCCTGCAAACGCCAGGCTCGCCTTCGCCGCGGGCCAGGCCGAAGGCCCGAGAGGTCCAGTTCGCACCGAGATCCTCACGTTCGGCTGGAACCGTGACCGCACCTACGAGAGCGGAGAGGCCCTGCTGGCGGACCTGAACGCCGAGCGACTCCCCTGCGGCCGCGACAACCCCTTTCACGGGAAGATCGCCATGGAGATGGAGCGGGGGCGTCTCGTGGCCCGCGCCACGGCTTTCCGGACGTGGGATGCCTCCATCGAGGCCCAGGACACGGACGGGGGACGCCTGCTGGGGTTCGAGGCGGGACAGGCCCACCGCGTGCCCTACGGGGGGTTCCGGAACATCGTGCGGTGGCTCATGTGGCCCGGGGTGGCCATGATGGTCACGGCCGGCCTCCTCGCCTTTTTCATGCAGTGGCGCACGGTCCTGAGGGCCTTCTCGGGGCTCGCGGCCATGTTCCGGCCGAAGGGCGCGGCCTCGGGGCCATCCGACCCCCTCGCGTCGGTAGAGGTCCCCGGGTCGTGGTTCGCGATGGGGTTCCTCGCCGCCGGCCTCGTGGCCGTCCTTCTCCAGGTGTGGTTCTTCGGAATCCACTGGTGGATGGGGGCCCTCGCCGTCGTCATGTCCTTCTTCCTGGCCATCGTCGCCTGCCGGGCCACGGGCGAAACGGACATCACGCCCGTGGGCGCCATGGGCAAGATCACCCAGCTCATGTACGGAGCCATCGCCCCCGGGAACATGAGCGCCAACCTCATGACCGCGAACGTGACGGCGGGCGCCGCCACGTCCTCCGCCGACCTGCTTCAGGCCCTGCGGTGCGGTTTCATGGTGGGCGCGAGCCCACGGAAGCAATTCCTGGGCATGCTCCTTGGGGTGGCCGTCGGCTCGCTGGTGTCGGCGCCCGTCTACAATCTCCTGATTCCGAGCGCGGACGTCCTGGGCACGGACAAACTGCCCGCGCCCGCCGCCCAGACCTGGGCGGGGGTGGCGCTCCTGCTCTCGAACGGCCTCCAGGCCCTCCCGGTCTCGGCCCGCTGGGGCCTGTTCTGGGGGGGGCTGCTGGGCATCGTCCTGACCCTCCTGGAGAGGGCTTTCCCCAAGGCCCGGCGGTTCATGCCCTCCCCGACGGCCATGGGCATCGCCTTCGTCATTCCGGCCTTCAACTCCGTAAGCATGTTCCTGGGAGCCTTCATCGCCTGGATCCTGGAGAAGCGGCGCCCCGCCTTCGGGGAGGCCTACACCGTTCCCGTCGCCTCCGGGCTCATCGCCGGCGAGAGCCTCACGGGCATCGGCGTCGCCATGCTCATCGCCTTCGGCCTCATGGGCTGATTTCGAAGCGGCCCGCCGGCGCGACCGAGGGCGGCTGCGCCTCAGGTGGAGATATCCTGGGGGAAGCCCGATCCGGGTATTCACTCATCCGGAGGCCTTCCCGTCTTGCTGATTTGTCCTCTCAATCCGAAATCCGAAATCCACCTTTCAGAATCTCTTCGCGTCTCCCTTCCCCGCGCCCGCCTTCACCGCTATACTCGATGCCATGTACGAGGCCTTCGTCGACCACCACGTACACAGCCGGTTTTCCTGGGACAGCGAGTCGAGGCTGGCGGACCTGGTGGCCTCCGCGCGCCGCGTGGGGGTGGGCGGGTTCGTCCTGACGGACCACGTGGAATTCGACCCCCTCGACCCGGGCTTCGGCGCCTACGATTACGACCGGGCGCGGGAGGCCTGGGAGGGGGCCGTGGCCGTCGTGCCGGACATGAAGATCCGGTTCGGCGCCGAGGTGACCCACCAGGATCGGGCCCTGCCCGAGATCCGCGAGTTCCTCCATGAGCGGCGCTTCCACTGGGTCATCGGCTCGGTGCACTACATGGGGCGCGAGGAGATCGGCACCTTCGTGGCCCGGGCGGAGGGCGAGGGGATCCCCCTGGAGGACTGCCTGGCGGACTACTTCCGCGCCTGCCGGCGCACCGTGGAGAGCAATCTCTACGACTGCCTCGGCCACCTGGATTTCCCGAAGGGCTATTCCCGGCGGAAGCACGTCGTGACGGGAGAATTCTGGATGAAACACTACGGGAGGGCCATCCGCGAGACCCTCACGGCCTGCCTGGACATGGGCGTCTTTCTCGAAGTGAACACCGGGGCCTACAGGAAGGGATTCAGCGAGCCCTACCCTGGATGGGCCATCCTGGACGCCTACCGGGACCTGGGGGGCCGGGAGGTGGTCCTCTCCTCCGACGCTCATCGCCCCGACGACGTGGCGACGGCCTACGGGGCCGTCGTCCGGGAACTGGCCCGGAGGGGCCTCGCCGTGCGGAACGGCGTGGTCTGAACGTCATCCCAGCGTGATGATCTGCCCGCCGAGGCCTGCGTTGAGGGCCGCGGCCGCCCCGGCCACCTCGTCCACCTCAGGGATCAGAGCCGTCCGGTCCAGGCCCATGAGTTCCAGGGTTGTGGAGCAGGCAACGACCCGGGCCCCCAGTCCTCGGGCCGCGCGGAGCCCCTCCTCCACGGACGAGACCCCTCGGCGCCCGAGGATCCGGCCCAGTGCCCACGGGCCAAAGCCGGCCAGGTTGAACCGGCCCATGCGCTGGCGCCCCGAGTGATCCCGGTTGACCCGGCCCAGGAGGCGGGCGAGGAGGGGGCCGGACGGCCGGGCTTCGGGACGCTTCAAGAAGTTAAGCCCCCAGAAGGAAAAGAACAGCCAGACGGGGCGCCCGGAGGAGGCCGCCGCCAGCGCGAGGTTGCAGGCCGCGAGGCCCTTTTCGAGGTCTCCGGACAGGACGAGCAGGACAAGAGGCGGTCGGGCGACCTCCATGAACACCTCCGGGCGGACCGGGGAAACGCGGACCGCGCCACCGATTCTGCCGGTCCCGGCCCCTTTTGACAAGGCGCGGATCCAACCCGGATTCCGTGAGGAAACGGTCGAGCCTGGTCCGGCGCGTGAGCCTTTGCCAAAAGAAAGGGCGGTTCGCCCGGAGAGGTCTTGCGGGCCCACGAGCCGGAACGGCGTCTCTGCTCGAACCCCGACGCGGGATGGGCTTGGGTGGCCCGCTCAGCTCTTCCAGGCCCGACGGCTCGCAGGAGGAGCCGAAAAGAATTCCTGTGGTGAGGACCTGCTCTGGCGCCACCGAGCGCCCATCTGCCCTGGCGAACGCCAGCCTGGGGCAAACGCTGGTCTGGGGGCCTGGGCCTCCCGTGTACCCCGTACACTTTCCGGGGTGAATTGCGGACACAGCCCCAAATCGGTTTATTTTCAGCCTGTTAGGTTCGGACTCAAGGACCCGGTCGGAGCCCCGCGTACACCGTTCTCACCATCCAACTTTCTCCAAGCGAGCTTCCTCTTTATCTATCAACAGGTTAGACGGCCACCCGCTCTGGCACACCCATTGCTTATTCTTCGGCGTTGGGGAGTCTACCATTCCGATTCACAAGAGGTGGCGTCAAAAAGGGGAGGTAAGGCACATGCGGAGGAGTCGCATCCTAGTCGTCGTGTGTTTGGCGGTCGGGCTGCTCACAGCCCTGTGGACCCCGGCCCAGGCCCTCAAGAAGGGCAACCACTACCTGGACGATCTTCAGATGTCGGCCGGCCAGGTCCATGTCCAGCCCCTCTTGATGCCCGTGGACGCGGTCCGTCAGGACCCGATCCTCGCGGCGGAGCCGGGCATTGTCCCCCTGTTCGAGGGATGGGACCGATTCCTTTCGGACAACGGGACCTCCTGGACGGGCTATGTGGAGCGCCGGACCGGTGCCTTCGCCTCCATCGAGGGGCAGGGAATCCCGTGGATTCCCGGCCAGGGCAACTCTCTCCGCCGATCGGACATCCGCGAGATCCTCGGCGCCAACGGCAAGGTCACCCGCCAGACGCTGGTTCGCCAGGCCCGGGCCTTCCTCGAGAGGTATCCCGAACTCCTCACCGTTCCCAATCAGGAACTGGTCCTCAACGAGGGAGCCACTTCTCACCCGGCCGACTACCTCTGGTTCGTGCAGTTTGACCGCACCTACGCCGGACTCCCGGTGGAAAAGTCGTACGTTGTCTTTCGCGTCAACCACGGGAACCTGGTCCAGTTCGGCGGGGAGTTCCTCGGGCCCATCACCCTCGACACGACCCCTTACGTGTCCCTCGAAACGGCCCGCGAGATCCTGGCCGGCTTTGTGGGCGGCTTTGAAGACGGGGACGAGTGGGTCAACGACGGAACCCTGAGCATCCTTCCCGCGGCCCCCGTTTCCGACGAGGGCGTCTTCAACGGGAAGCCGGGCGACGGCGTCGCCTGGAGGCTCGTCTACACGCTGGCCTTCCGTCGCCCCGGCGTCATGGGGACGTGGCAGGCCAAGATCGATGCCCACACGGGCGAGATCCTCCTTTTCGAGGACGCGAACGCCTACGGCTCCGTCACGGGCGGCATTTACCCCAACTCCTACCTCGACACCGAGGTGATCCGGCCCCTGCCGTGGATCACCGTGACCAACGGCACGACGAAGTACACGGACCTGGGAGGCAACTACGCCTTCACGACGGGCACGGCGACGGCGGCCCTCACGGGCAAATACATCAAGGTCACCGACTCCTGCGGAACCTCGTCCCTGAGCACCTCCACGGCCCCCGGCGACCTGGCCTGGTCCAAGTCCACCGGGACCGACTGCACCACGCCGGGCGTGGGCGGTGCGGGCAACACCCACGCCGCGCGCTCGACCTACTACCACCTCACGAACTGGAAGGTGAAGGCCCAGGGCTGGCTTCCCTCCAACACGTGGCTACAGGCCCAGCTTACCGACAAGGTCAACCTGAACCAGACCTGCAACGCCTATTGGGACGGCTCCACGGTCAACTTCTTCAAGTCCGGCGGCGGGTGCGCCAACACGGGCGAACTCCCCACGGTGTTCCTCCACGAGGCCGGCCACGGCCTGGACACGAACGACGGCAACGGCTTCTCCCCCGACAAAGGGACGGGCGAGACCTACGGCGACTCGGTGGCCTTCCTGATGACCCACGATTCGTGCATCGGGACCGGCTTCTTCACCGACGGCTCCAAGTGCTCCGGCTACGGAGACGCCTGCACCACCTGCACGGGCATCCGCGACGTGGACTACGCCAAGCACGTCTCCGCGACGCCCCACACCCCGCTGAACTTCATCAAGACGAAGTGCCCCACCTCCTCGACCTACAAGGGCCCCTGCGGCAAGGAAGGCCACTGCGAAGGGTACATCGGCGGCGAGGCCATCTGGGACCTGGCGGCGCGTGACCTGCCCGCGGCGGGCTTCGATTCGGCCACCTCCTGGCAGATCGCGGACCGGCTCTTCTACCTCACCCGCTCCACGGCCGGCGCGGCCTTCTACTGCAACACCTCCACCTTCGCCTCGGACGGGTGCGGCACCTCCCACTACTTCACGGTCTTCCGCGTCGTGGACGACGAGGACGGCAACCTCTCCAACGGCACGCCCCACGCCGCCGCCATTTACGCCGCCTTCAACCGCCACGCCATCGGCTGCTCCACGGTGGTGAACACCAACTCTTCCTCTTGCCCCACCCTCAGCCAGCCGGTCCTCACGGCCACCGCCGGCTCGGGATCGGTGGCCCTCTCCTGGGGCGCCGTGACCAACGCGTCGACCTACTACGTGATGCGCAACGAGATGTCCTCCACCGCCGGCTTCACGATCATCTCCAAGCCCACCACGACCTCCTACACGGACACGGCGGTGGCCCCGGGCATCACTTACTACTACACGATCCAGGCCGTGGGCTCCAACGCCTCCTGCTTCAGCGCCCTCGCCGCGGTGAAGAGCGCCACGCCTTCGGCGGGCGCGACCTACAGCATCTCCGGAACGGTGTCGGGCGCCACGGCTTCGGGCGTGACCATGAGCCTCACGGGAGCCGCCACCGCGACGACCACCACCGACACGAGCGGGAACTACACCTTCAGCGGCCTCGCCAACGGCTCCTACACGGTGACGCCGAGCAAGTCCGGCTACACTTTCTCGCCCACCAGCATCGCCGTCACCATCAGCGGCGCCAACCAGACGGGCAAGAACTTCACCGCCACGGCGGTTCCCACCTACAGCATCAGCGGCACGGTGAGCGGCGCCACGGCCTCGGGCGTGACCATGAGCCTCACGGGAGCCGCCACCGCGACGACCACCACCGATACGAGCGGGAACTACACCTTCAGCGGCCTCGCCAACGGCTCCTACACGGTGACGCCGAGCAAGTCCGGCTACACCTTCTCGCCCACCAGCATCGCCGTCACCATCAGCGGCGCCAACCAGACCGGCAAGAACTTCACCGCCACCGCCGTGGCCGGCGACACGCCCCTGACCAGCGGCGTGGCCGTGAACGGCTCCGTGGCCTACCAGGCCTACGCCCACTACGACATCACGGTGCCCACCGGCGCCACCGAACTCAAGGTGGAGCTCTACAACCTCACGGCGGACGTGGACCTCTACACGGGCTCCCCGACCCTGGGCAACCCCACCACGTCGAGCTACACCGGCCGCTCCTGGAACAGCAGCACCACCAGCGAACTGCTGACCCACACGAGCCCCGCCGCCGGCACCTGGAACATCGCCGCCTACGGCTACGCCGCCGGTTCCTTCACGGTCAAGGCCACGGTGACCACCGCCTCCGCCACCTACAGCATCAGCGGCACGGTGAGCGGCGCCACGGCCTCGGGCGTGACCATGAGCCTCACGGGAGCCGCCACCGCGACGACCACCACCGACACGAGCGGGAACTACACCTTCAGCGGCCTCGCCAACGGCTCCTACACGGTGACGCCGAGCAAGTCCGGCTACACCTTCTCGCCCACCAGCATCGCCGTCACCATCAGCGGCGCCAACCAGACCGGCAAGAACTTCACGGCCACCGCCACGGGCGGAGAGGTGACCCTCTTCTCCGACGGCTGGGAATCCAGCACCGGCTGGGCCCAGGTGGACACCTCGGGCACGGCGGGCACCTGGTCCCGCGTGACCTCCGGAACCTATCCCACCTGCTCGGTTCACGGCGGCACCTATATGGCCAAGTTCAACTCCTATACGGCGGCCAGCGGCTCGGCCACGCGGTACTACCGGACCACGGGCTTCGCGATCGCCACGTCCTACACGACCGTGACCCTGAAGTTCTGGATGTACCACGACACCGGCTACTCGACCTACGCCGACAAGGTTCAGCCCCAGGTCTCCACCAACGGCACAACCTGGGTGAACGTGGGCTCCGCCATCAACCGCTACGACGGCTCCACGGGCTGGAAGCAGCACTCGGTGGACATCACCTCCTACAAGGGCCAGACGAGCCTGCGCGTGGCCTTCCTCGGCACGAGCGCCTACGGCAACAACATGTACCTCGACGACATCACGGTGGTGGCGCAGTAAACCGCGCCTCCGCCTGAATGGAAAAGGGGCGCCCTTCGGGGCGCCCCTTTTTTTCTGGCTCGTCTGGAGAATCTGTGCAGGCCCCTGAGCTGAATCGCCGTCCGCTGAAGGCGGATGGCGGCGTCCCGGCGCCGGTGAGCCAGATGCGCGAAAGGCGAACGGGCGGACACCGACTCGTACTTGGGTACGTGGAGCGTGTCCGCCCGCGAAACCTGACAAAGCAGATGGTCCGACGCCGCCGGCGCGCTCATTAGAGTGGGGGGGAGGCGAACGGAACCGAGCCAGGCAGGCCGGCCCGCCCGAAGGGCGGCCGGGCGGGAGAGGCGCCGGGAGGAAAGGCGCAGGGAAGACCGCCTGATGGCCCTCCTGCGATGCCCTCCGAAGAGGCCCTTGGTGAGGAGGGCAGCAGGGGACGCCTTTCGGACCGGCGCCTCCCGCCCAAAGCCAGGCGCACCCAGCGCTTGGGCGGCATGCCCCGCCCTTCGAGACGCACAGATTCGCGAGAGGAGCCTTTTTTCTTGACCGGCTGGCACTTGGAGTGCATGGCGCGGGCCCCGGTCCTCCGCGCCTCCTGCCGCAACGCGCCCTATATTTTCTTCATGGAAGGTCTGATCCGAGAGGTGCTCACCACTTTGAGATCATCGCGACTGCCTCTGGCGGGGACGGCAACGCCGGACCTTCCAGACCGGGACCGGGAGGCCCTGCACCGCTGGGTGTCGGAGGGACGGTATTCAGGAATGGGCTACATGGCCCGGACGGCGGCCTGGCGTGCCTCGCTCCCCGAGTGGCTTCCCTGGGCCCGGGGCCTGTTCGTGGCGGCGCTCCCCTACAACACCTCGAAAGCCTTCTCCGCCCACGCCATCCGGAAGGGGGGCGCCTGGGTCTCCCGCTACGCGTGGGGGCGCGACTATCACCGCGTGATGGTCTCCCGCCTCCGTCCGGCGGCGCGACTCCTCGAATCCCGCGGCTTTCGGACCCGCATTTGCGTGGATTCGGCGCCCCTCCTGGAGCGTGCCTACGGCGTCAAGGCCGGGCTGGGCTTCGTGGGAAAGAACGGATGCCTCATCCACCCTGATTGGGGCTCCTACCTCTTCCTCGGGGAGATCGTCACGGACTTGCCGACGAAGGACACGGGGGCCTTGCCGGATGTTTGCTGGGGGTGCGAGCGGTGCATGCGCGCCTGTCCAGCCGGGGCCTTCGCGGCGCCCTACGTGCTGGACGCCAGGCGCTGTCTTTCCTACTGGACCATCGAGCACCGGGGGGCCTTCCCGAGGGAGGCGCCCCGCCTCAAGGGGCACCTCTTCGGCTGCGACCGCTGTCAGGAGGTCTGTCCCTTCAACCTCGAGGCGCCCCTTGCAGAGGAGCCCGAGTTTCTCCCCAACCAGGGCCTCCTGGCGCCCCCGCCGGGGGAGGTCCTCGGCTTCGACCGTTCCGAGTGGGAAGCCCGGTCCGCCGGCTCGGCCCTCCGCCGCGCCGGCTTCGAGGGACTGCGACGGAACGCCGCGCGCATCCTCGAGGAACGGGCTCCCCCTTCGTCGCCCGGTTTCTCGGCCGAGGCGCGGAGGAGAACGGTTCCCCAGAAAGGAAGCGGGGGGGCCTGAGCCCCCCCCTTCCCCTACCGACCTTCCTACTCACCTACTCACTTACTCACCTACTCACCTACTCACCTTCTTTTCAAAACGCCCAGCGGAAGCCCGCGGCCAGCGCCCTCGGCTCCGTGCGGGACCTGGTCTTGCCCCAGCCAGGGTTTCGCCGGAGAGGCTCCGAATAGGTGCTCCGCGTGTCGTAGTACGTCTCCTCCACCCGGAATTCGACCTGGTCGTTCAACGCGTTGAAGGCGTCCACGAAGGCCGTGAGGGTGGAGCCTTTGATCTGGAAGGTGTATTCGGCGTGGAGGTTGAGGGTCAGCGCCGAGGGGAGGCGTCCCGCCGTGCCGCGCGGAACCTGGAGCAGTTTTCCGTACCCGACCTCCTTCTTGGGCCAGTCGTAGATCTTGTACATGGGCCGTCCGGTGTCGAAGCGCAGGGTCCCCCCCACGAGGAGCCCGCCGTCGAAACGGTACCCCGCCACGGCCTTGAACTGGTGGGTCCGGTCCGTCGGGAGGTAACCGTACCGGTTGGCGATCCAGGCCGCGGAGGGGATGTCCCACTCTTTGGTGGCGTTGGGCGCCAACTCCGGGATCCCGCGATCGTACCCCGCGGCCGTGTTGCCCCTCAGGCGGGACCACGTGTAATTCGCGTGGAGAAACCAGCGGTCCGCGAAGCGCTTGTCCAGGAGGAGTTCCAGGGCCCCGTACCGCCGCCTTGGCTTCGGAAACCGCACGTAGTCAGGCAGGACGCTCCTCCAGGTCTCGAGAAGGGGGGTGCTCTGGTGGCCCGGGTTCATGACCATGAGCCGGATGGCCCCCGTGGAGGGATCCACGTAGCCCACGGTCTCCAGAAGGCGGTTGAGGTCCCGGTACACGGCCCGCGCCCCGAGGACAAGGTTGGAGCCGAATTGGTGCTGGAGCGTGACCGTCCACTCGTCCTGCGACTGGTTTTTCACGCCCCCGAGAGCGAAGGCGGGGACATCGCTGTAGATGGCGTGGGCGGTCTTTACGCCGTTCACGTACGTATCCTTGTAGGTGGCGTGGCCGGCGTCGAGGACCCTGGACAGGTACAGGGGGACGCGCTCGTAGTAGCGCCCCCAGGAAAACGACAGTTTGGATCGGTCATCGCCCGTGAAGTCCCAGGAGACGGCCGCCCGGGGGGAGAGGTTCGTCAAGGAGAGATCGTTCCCTCTCTCGCTGTCCAGACGGTTTCTTTCCCAGCGCAAACCCGCCGTCACCGTGACGTCCTCGACGGGATTCCAGCGGTCTTGAAGGAACAGGGCCCCGTAGAAACCCCTCTCCCGGATGGAAGGGTCCTGGAGGTAGTTGACGTACAGCTCCTGGTAGGCGTCCGGGTCCGTGAGGTCCGGGGAGATCTGCTTTCTCAGTTGAACGAAGAACCCGCCCGTGTACCCGCTGGTCTGGCTCCAGGTGGCCAGGTCGGCCTCGAAGCCCGCGAGCCACTCGTGGGATCCGAGCCGACCGCCCTCGGGCGTCCAGGTCATGGCGGCGCCGATCTGCCGGGTGCGCCGGTCGTCGATCGTGAACCGTCCGAAGCCAGCCGAGACACCCAGATCCTGATCCCAGTCCTGGCTCACGTACAGAGGGCGGCCGTACCCATCGGCCCCGGAGTCCCAAGGTTTCAGATCGTCCCGGCGGTGCGTCGCTCCCGCGTGGGCGTCCAAAAAGAGGCGCGGGGAAAGGGTCGCGGTCCAGCGGAGGACCGCGTTGGCGGACCCCTGCAACCTCCGGCTCTTCCGGGATTCAGGAAAGAGCGTGACGGCGGTCCCCTCGTTGAGGTGCTGGCGGGAGGGGTCTCCGAAGAGGCTCAACTCCAGGCTGTGGCCGTCGCGCGGCCGGTAGGTCAGCTTTCCGAAAAAGGTGGTGGTGCGCCAAGTCTTGTCGTAGTCGTAGGCCACCCCGAAGACCCTGCCGTCCCGGGTGTTCTGGAGGACGTCCTGGCCCCTGTCCTCCTCGTTCTTGAAATAGGGGTTGGCGCCCACGTAGTACCAGAGGCGGTCCTTCACGATGGGGCCGGAAACGCTGAATCCGGCGTCCACGGCCCGCCACGGCCGTCCCTCGGTGATCTCGAAGTCGTTGGAATTCTCCCGCGCCGTCCAGCCGGCCCCGGTGGTCCAGCCGAACACCTCGCCGTGGAACTCGTTGCTTCCCGACCGCGTGAGCAGGTTGATGAAGGCCCCCGTGGACGTTCCCTTGGAGGCTTCCACCCCGAAGGCCTCGGTGCTCAATTCGTAGAGAAACGCGTGGTTGAGGTGGGTTCCGAAGGTGCCGGTCACGGGGTCGTTGAGCGTGAGGCCGTCGATGACGGTCACGTTCTCGATGCCCGTCGCCCCGCCCACGGCCGGGTTCCCGGAGAGGCGGGAGTGGGTGGCGGTGGGCGCGAAATAGAGCAAGGTCTGGTAGGAGCGGTCTTGAAACTCGCCCAGAACGGGCATGGATACCGTCTCCTCCCTCGTGAGCGTGGCGGGAACGGCGGCCTGCCTGGGCGTGACCGGCCGAAATCCGTCCACGGTGATCTCCGTACTCCCGGCTCCGAGAAAGACGTTCAGTGTGCTCGCCGTCCCGGAGGTGATCACGATGTCCGAGAGGGAGAGGCGCGCGCCCTCCTCGGCCGTGGCCAAAAGACGGTAATCCGTGCCGGGCGGCAAGTTCGGGAGCAGGAACCGGCCCCCGGCGTCCGTGACGGCGGTGCGCTCTCCCTGGAGCGCCGGCCCGCTCAAGACGACGACTACTCCCGGCTGCGGGGTCCCGTTGGGCGAAAAGGCGAATCCGGACAAGGAACCGACGGTGGTTTGCGCCGCCAGTCCCTGGAAAACCATGAATGCAAGCAGGAGAAGGACCACAAAACGGACCTTCCCCGCCTCGCTTTGCGCGGAATGGATCATGACCGCCTCCTCCCATGTGTTCTCGGCGGTGTGCAGTCCATACCAGCGGTCTCGGGCGGAAGGCCGTCCGCCCCGATCGCGGGTTCGATGGAAACGACTTGGCGCGGGAAGCGGGCCGGATACTAAATCCGGAGGGGGAGAAGGAGGGGGGTTCGGCCGACGGGGTCGCGGGCCGACAGGGCGGCTTTCCGTCGCTCGGATCGGGCCGCGCGCCGCCGGTCCTCCCGCCCGTCCTGCGGGCCGCCCGGACCGGGAAGAACGGTGGCGCCCGTGAGGGCGGGAGAGGGGTCGAGGATCCGCCCCGCGCCGGCGGATTCCAATGCGCCGGAAGGTCTTGCGCCGTCCGTTTGGAGCCAGAGTTCGCCCCTGGAGCACACCGCTCGGGCCGCCGGCGATTCGCGGTCGCCCACAACCCGGAAGACCCGGCTCGTCGCCCAGGTATCCTCCCGGCCGCCTCGCCCCACGCGCAGGACGATCCGGGCCACCTCCCCCGGGACGCGCGGGAGGGAGAGGACCCGGTGGGTCTGGAGAGGACTGTCGGATTCGGTGAGGCGGAACCTTCCCCAGGCCGGGGAACCGCACTCGAGGAGGAGTTCGTATTCCTCCACGTCCGCCGGCAAGGGGTCCCAGGAAACGGGAAGGGGATACCCGGGGAAGACATGCCCCTCGCAGCCGATCCGAACCCCGTGGGGGCCCCCCTCCGCCGGGCTCCCCTCCCGGGCGCGGACGTCCATCGCCATGGCGCCGAGAAGGAAGGCCGCGAGGGCGCCCGCGGCGGCGGTACGACCGGTCATCCAGAAGCCCCCCCGAGGCGGGACCCGCTCTGCGGGTCGCGGCGGCATCAAACGAAGAGAGAAGAAACCGAGGACTCGTCGTGGATGCGGTGGATGGCCTCCCCGAGAAGGGGGGCCACGGAAAGAACCTCGATCTTCGGGCAGCGCACGATCTTGTCTCCGATGGGGATCGTGTCGGTGACGAGCACGCGCGTGATCTCCGAGGCGTTGAGCCGGTCCACCGCCGGACCGGACAGCACGGGATGCGTGCAGGCGGCGTACACGGCCCGGGCCCCCTTGCCCATGAGGGCCTTCACGGTCTCGCACAAGGTGCCCGCCGTGTCGATGATGTCGTCCACGATGAAGCAGCTCTTTCCCTTCACGTCGCCGATGACGTTCATCACCTCGGCCACGTTGGCCACCTCGCGCCGCTTGTCCACGATGGCGAGCTGCGTGCCCAGACGCTTGGCGTAGGCCCGGGCCCGCTCCACCCCGCCGGCGTCCGGGGAGACCACCGTCAGGTCGGGAAGGCCCATCTTGGCGATGTGCGCGATCAGCACCGGGGCCGCGAAGAGGTGATCCACGGGGACGTTGAAGAACCCCTGGATCTGCGCCGCGTGCACGTCCACGCAGATGAGCCGGTCCATCCCCACGGCCTCGAGGAGGTCCGCCACCATCCGCGAGGTGATGGGAACGCGCGGCTTGTCCTTCCGGTCCTGGCGGGCGTACCCGTAGTAGGGGATCACGGCGTTCACGCGCTGGACGGAGGCGCGTTTCAGCGCGTCCATGATGAGCAGGAGCTCCATCAGGTTGTCGTTCACGGGCTGGCACGTGGGCTGGATCACGAAGACGTCCCGCCCCCTCACGTTCTCCAGGATCTGGCAGTAGTTCTCCCCGTCCGAGAAGTCCGTGAGTTTGATGTTCCCGAGGTGAATGCCGAGGTAATCGGCGATCCGGTCCGCGAGTTTGGGGTTGCCACGACCCGAGAAGACCACGGTCTTGTCGTCCATCGCCTTTCCCTTCTCCCACGTGAGGGTGGCTGGGGAGGGTGGATTCGAACCACCGCATGCCGGTTCCAAAGACCGGTGCCTTACCGCTTGGCGACTCCCCAAACCGGTCGGAGCCTACCCCAAGGCAAGGGTACCCACATTCTTCTCCGGAGGCAACGCGAGGGCGGAAACCTCCGCGAGCGAGGGGCGCTTTGGAGCCCGCCCCAATGTACCAGGAAGGAACGGTCCCATGCCGGGCAATGACCTCGTCCCGAAACGCGAAGGAACGGCGGCGCTGGATCCGGCGGCCGGGGCCGGACCGCGTCGGAGGAGCGCGGATCGCCGACGGACCTCGGGGGGGAAAAAAGAAAGGGGCCCGGCGGGCCCCTCTCGCCTTCCCCTGGCTGGCTTTCTCAGTGCGATTCCGAGGCCATGGCCGGATCCGCCTCCGGGAACGAGGCCTCCTCGGCCGCGTGAGCGGACATGGCGGGCTTGTTTCCCGCGGATTCTTTGTAGGCCGCGATCACCGCGTCCTCCATCATTTTCCGCGTCTCGCTATTGAGGGGGTGCGCGATGTCCTTGAAGGTCCCGTCCTTCCGCTTCTTGCTCGGCATGGACAGGAACAGGCCGCTGTTGCCCTCGATGATCTTGATGTCGCTGACGATGAAACTCTGGTCGAAGATGATGGAGACGAACGCCTTGAGTTTGGGCTCGTCCACTGGGAAGATCCGGATGTCGGTGATTTTCATCTCAGACTCTCCTTTTCCTGGCTCGGAATCGTCAACTCCCAGTAGTCCTTCCGCGTGAGCGTGTGCGTGAGAATTCCCCTGCTGCCCTGGTGCGACATCCTCCTTACGGATTCCTGGGCCGGCTCCCGGCTGGAGAAGAGCCCCAGCCATGCCGAACCCGACCCCGCAAGCAACAGCCTCCCCTCCCCGCCCTTCTCCAGAGCGCGGCGGAGCGCCGCGGCGTCCCCTTCCGGCTGCCCGCTCACCTCCTCAAAGCGGTTGAACAGAAGCCCCTCTCCCACCTTCCCTTCGGCGATGCCCTGAACGATCTCTTGTATTGTATGGACCCTGTTTGCCCGTGTCAACCGACCGTCGAGCTGTTCATAGGCCCTCGCGGTGGGCATCCCGCGGGGGGACAGGGCGATCACGACCTCCAGGCGGGGGGCGTCCGGCAGGGCGTAGACCTCCTCCCCTCGTCCCACGCCCAGCGCCGTCCCGCCGCAGAGGAAAAAGGGCACGTCGCTCCCGAGATTCGCCGCCAGTGGCATCAGGTCCGCGGGACGGCCGGGCAGCCTCCACAGCCGCGACAGGGCCAGCAGGGTCGCGGCGGCGTCGGCGCTCCCCCCGCCCAGGCCGGCCTGAACGGGTATCCGCTTGAGGAGACGAAGGCGTGCGCCTTTCCTGCAGGAGAAGGCCTCCTGAAGCATTCGGGCGGCCCTCATCACCAGGTTCTCCTCCCCGGAAGGAAGGGACGGATCGCTGCACTCCAGGGCGAGACCCGAGGGGGCTGGATAGACGTCGAGGACGTCGGACAGCGCGAGGGACTGGATCACCGTCCGCATTTCATGGAAGCCGTCCGGGCGCCTCCCCAGCACCTCAAGGCCCAGGTTGAACTTGGCGCAGGCGTGGACCCGAAGGGGGCTCACGGCGCGAGGCCCCAGAGCAGTTCGGCCGGATCGGCGGGAGTCTGCAACAGCTCTCCGGGGGGCAAGAGGACCGCCGGATCGAAGGGGGCGCCTGATAGCCCCTCCACGCGGAAGGTCAGCACGGCTCCTCCACGCGCCCGGAGCACCGATTCCCCCGTCCCCTCCACGGGCTCCCGCAGGAGGGCCTTGATCCTTCCCGTCCGGCCGCTCCACGCAGCCTCCAGACCGCCCTCCCGGCGGAGGACCCGGGCTCCTGCAGGGGGCCGCCCGGTCATGGCCGACCAGAGGTCCGAGGGGGACCAGGGCAAGGCGTCGGAGGAGCCCCGCCACAGTCCGAACCGGCCGGTGGCCGGATCCACCACGGTGGCCTCGCTGGGGCCCACGAAGAGGAGCAGACGGGTGGCCCCGAAGGGATCCCGGACCTCCACCCGCGCCCCCGAGGAGGGATCCAGCGCGAAGGCGCACGGGGCCGTGAAGCCGCGGGTCCCCCGGCTCAGGATGAACCTCCCCCGCCCCGACCAGGAGTTCCCCGCCGCGGGCCAGTCCTGGGGGGCCAGCCTCGCCGAACAGCCGAAAAGCGTCACCGGAAGGAAGACGGCGAGGGCCTTACTCCACCCACGCAAAACTGAGCTCCTTGTTGAGCCGGGTCATTCGAATGTTGAGGGTGAGGCGCTGGCCCGCCTCGAAGGTGCGGGATTCGGCGTGGGACCCCGAGACGTTCTGAATGTCCGTCTGAATCTCGAAGGACACTTCGTGCGGTCCGGGAGGCACCGTGAAGGTCCCCGTGTAGGTCTCGTCCTTCAGTGTGAATTTCCGCTGGATGTCCCGCGCCACCACGTCCTTCCCGTCCACCTTGATCTTGAACCCGCCCTTGAGGATCTTGCTCGTGAACGTGTAGGCAACCAGGGCGTGCTCCGGGGGCTTGACGGCGGGATGCGTCGCCGGCTCGGCGGGCCGGACCGGGACCGCGTTCTCGGGCTTGGGCTCCGTCTTCGGGGGGGGCGGCCGCCTGGGCTTCACCGGCTGGACCGGCTGGGTCTCCTTTGGCTCCTGCACGGTACCGCCGGAGGCGGGAGCCGCGGGAGGGGAGGCCGGACCGGGAGGGGCTTCCTGAGGCGTCGTGGCGGGGGTCTGGCTTGCCACAGGAGCCGGCTCCGCCGTTTGCCCGGTCGGTCCGCCCGATCGGGCCTTGGACCAGAGCGCCGCCGCACCGAGGACCACGGCCCCCAGAACAACGAGGCCCAGCAGGGCCCCGCCCACGGCCACGGCGAGGGGAAGACGCCGCCGCGGCGTCGGGGCGAGCGGAGGCGGGGTTCGGACGGGCGCCGGGGCCCCTTTCGGCGGGAGGGCCTTCGGACCGTTCGCCACCAGGGTCGGCTCCGCGACTCCGGCCGATGCGTTGTCGAGGGCCGTCCCCGCGTGGGGGAGGGCCGCGCCCGCCATGTAGGCGTCGATGTCCTCCACGAATTCGCCCGCGGTGGCGTACCGGCGCTGGGGGTCCTTCTCGAGGAGGTGGCGGACCATCTGGACCACTTCCGGGGGGAGGCTCGGATTCAGCTCGAGGAGGGGCTCGGGCTCGTCGCGGGCAATCCGGTAGGTGACCGTGCTGATGTCCTCGCCCGGGAAGGGCTTCTTGCAGGTCAGCAGCTCGTAGAGGACGGTTCCCAGCGAGAAGAGGTCGGCCCGGCCGTCCACGGGCCTGCCCATGACCTGCTCGGGAGACATGTAGGCGGGCGTTCCGAGAAACTGGCCCTCCCGGGTGAGCTCCGAGGTGGGGACCTTGGCGATGCCGAAATCCATGAGCTTCACGTGGCCGTCCGGCGTCTGCACGATGTTGGCGGGCTTGATGTCCCGGTGGACGACCCCGTTCTTGTGGGCGTAGTCGAGGGCGGAGGCAATCTCCCTGAAGAGCGGCAGGATGGCGTCGGGATCCTGCTTGATGCCCTGGCGCACCTTGTAGTTCCAGGGAAGCCCCTCCACGTACTCCATGGCGATGAAGGGCACGCCCGAAGCGGAGCCGTCATCCGCCTCGTACACGGTCACGATGGCGGGGTGGCTGAGCCGGCCGGCGGCCCGCGCCTCGCGGAGGAATCTCTCCCGAAATTCGGCGATCTTGTGGGCGTCGAGTCCGTCGGGAAGGACCACGATCTTGATGGCCACGGGGCGGTCAATGGTGGGGTCCCGCCCCAGGTACACGACCCCCATGGCCCCCCGACCCAGGACGCGCTCGATGCGGTATTTCCCGATGGCCGTGGGGAGAGTCCCCGGGGTTCCCTGGGCCGTCACCGAACCACCTCCCTCAGGGGGACGAACCGGACCGAGCGGGAAGACCAGTAAGGCATGCGCCGGGCGAGGGCCTCCACCGTATTCGGGCGAAGGTGACCGATGCCCACGAGCGCTCCCTCCTTCCTCGACCGGGCCACGAGCGTATCCAGCTGGGCCATGATAGCACCCACGTCGTCCTCTCCGTCAAGGAAGACGGCCCTGGAGGCGCTCGGGACTCCCGCCTCCCGGGCGGCCTCGTGGGCCACCGTGAGGGGCGAGGTCCTGCTGTCCAGAAAGTACAGCCCCCGCTCCTTCAGAACCCCCATGACGACCCTCATCAGGTCCGCATCCTGGGTGGCGCGGGAGCCCATGTGATTGTTGACGCCCTCCGCGTGGGGAACGGCCTCGATGTCCCGCAGGAGAATCCGCTCCACTTCGGAGGCGGCCATCCCCGTCAGGAGGGTGCCGGGGGTGGCACGCCAGCGGCGCGGACCGAGCGGTTCCATGGGCGCGTGGAGGATGACGGGAAAGCCCCGGCCGTGAAGGAGCCGCGCGGAGCTTTCGGAGGCCGGCAGAAAGGGGATCACGGCGAAGGTCACCGGGGCCGGGAGCCGCCCTGAGGCCGCTTCGGCGAGATCCAGGCTTTGGCCCACGTCGTCGAGCACGACGGCCAGAACCGCCTGGCCCACCCTGCCGATGCGAGGAGCGGAGGGAACTCCCGTTCCGGACGGGGTCGGTTTCCGGAGGAGAGGACGCGCCTCTCCGGACCTTGGAGATCGGCCCTTCGGAGGATCGGCGTAGGACGAGTCCCGCGGCGGACTCTCCTCCGGCGGCCGGGGGGGATGGACTTTGGAGCGGAGGAGAAGGGCACCGACCAGGAGTGCGCCCAGAAGGAGGAAAACCCAGGGTGGGACGGAGCCCCGGGGCCGCTTACGTGCCCGGCTTCGGGTGGCCATCCTGGGGGCGCTCCGGGGCCGGAGGGGCCTTCAGGGCCGCGGCGTAGATTCGCTCGAGGGGCTCCCCCGGAGCGGGCGTCAACGCGAGGGCCGGGTGCATGGGTTTGTCCTCGAGGAGGGTGCCGTCCGCCGCCAGGTAGTAGGCCGTGGCCATGCGGAGGAGGCCGCCGTCGGACAGGGGGAACTCCTCGACCCGGGCGGCGGTCCCGTACGTCGGCTGTCCCACGAGGAGCCCCCCCGCCTCCACGAGAGCCGCGGCGAGGGCCTCTCCCGCCCTTGCGGTGCTGCCGTCCACGAGAACCCGAATCTTCTTTCCAGCCAGCACTCCAGGGCCGGTGGTCTCTTCGCGCCTCTCGCCGCCGCCGGGCCCCTTGAAGCGGGGTCCCCTTCCGGGGCCGAGCAAAACGCCGGCCCAGCGGGCGGCGGCGGCCCCGTCGCAAGAGGCGCACTGTCTCAGATCCACGAGAACGGGCCCGGTCGCCTTCGCCAGGGCCTGCAGAACCGCGTCCGACGGGGCGGCCTCCAGGCAAGGGAGGACCAGCGCCGCCGCTCCGCCCGGGAGGCCGAGGACCCGGGGGGGCAGGGGCGCTTGTCGGGTGACCGAGAGGGTCTGGGACTGCCACGTCTCCGGATCCATGAGCGTCACGGAGACGGCCTCCCCCGGCTTCCCCCTGAGGGCCGAGAGGACCTGCGGATAGGTGAGGTCGTAGGTGGAGGCCGAACCGATGAACCGGAGAATCGTCCCCGGCCGGAGGGTCTCCGGGCTTCCGGGGTACACCGCCAGAATCCGGGCGAAATCCTCTCCCTTCGTGACGTAGAGGGGAAGGGACCCGGTGGAAGCGCCAAGGGACCGGTAGGCCGCCACCTCCTCCGGCGAGATGTAGGCCGACTCGGGGCCCGCCGCCGCCGCCGCTCCCTGGAGCGCCCCGCGGATGATCTCCCGAGGCGCCTTCGGGTCCACATAGTCCTTGAGGATCATGCCGAACACGCGCCGGAACAGGTCCCACGATTCGGAATCCAGAGGCGTCTCGTCGGGCCGGCTTTGCACCCCGTGCGTCAGGGCGAGGGAGCCTGCCAGGAGGAGCGAGGCCGCACCGAGGGGGAGTCGTCCCGTCCAGAACCTAGTCGTCATGCGTTCCCCCTTCGAGCCAGGCCGCTGGATCCACCGCGCGTCCCCCTTCGCGCACTTCGAAGTACAGCGCCGTACGCCCCAGGGAGGGGATTTCTCCCACGGTTCCCAGGCCCTCCCGCCCGAAAACGCTCTGGCCCGTGGTCACCGTGATCTGGTCCAGGTGCGCGTACACCGTGAAATAGCCTCCAGGATGTCTCAGGATGACCGTGTACCCGTAGCCGCTGAGCCATCCAGCGTATTCTACAACGCCGTCGAAGACGGCCCGAACGGGCGTGCCGAGGGGCGCGGCGAGATCCAGCCCCGGATGGGGCACCCGGGTCCGGAAGCGCGGGTGCACGTAGTCGCCGAACCCTCGCCCGCGCGCGCCTTCGCACGGCGCGGGCAGGCGCCCCTTGGCGTCGGCCATGTTCTTGGTGAAGATCTCCACCCGCTTCCGAAAGGCCAGATCCTCCATGTACCGGTCCATCCCCCTCGCCGCCCGAAGGGATTCGTCGAGGGCCTGCTCCGCCGTCTTTCGCTCCCGGTCCAGTCGCGACAGGAGCACCGACAGGCGCGCCTGCTGGCTTTCGAGAGCGGCCTTTTCCTTCACCGTTTCCGCCGCCTGCGCCTCTTGCCGAAGGGTGAGGGCCTGCAGCTCGGACCGGGTTTCCTCCTGCACGCGCCTCGCCCGCTGAAGCTCCCGCAAGCGGGCGGCGTCCCGCGTCGTGAGGGCCTGAAGATAGAGGCCCGCGGCCCTCAGGTCCTGGGTGGAGTTTACGGTGAAATAGAGTCGATACTCCTGCAGGAGTCCGAGGGCGTATTGCTGGCGGATCCGGGCCCGAAGATACTCCTCGGCCCGGGCCTGCCGGTGCTCCGTCTCCTCCAGCGTTCGACGGGCGGCTTCCAGGTCCGAGGCGGTCCGGGCCCTCTCCTGGGCGAGGCGCTGTAGGACCGCCTCGTTGAGCCGGATTCGCCGCCTCAGCAGATCCACCTGATCCAAAAGGCCCCGCTGCTTTCCGGCGATGTCCCCGACCTGATCGGCCAAGCGCCGGATCTGGGCCTCCACTTCCTCGGCGGTGCGGAGTGCGAATGGCCAGAGGGCGGCCGTGAGGACGGCCGCCGCGGCGAGGGCTTTTCTCATGGACGGTCCGGCCGAACCAGGGATTGCCCCTCGAGGTCCTGGTTCGGGGGCACGCCGAGGAGGTCCAGGATGGTCGGCGCCAGGTCCAGCATGTCGGGGTTGGGCCGAAGTGGGCGGTTGGAAAGGAGCAGGCCGGGGACGAAGGAGGGGTCGAGGGAGCAGTGGTCCCCGCTCCAGGCTTTTTCGTTGGTCTCGAAAAGGGACTCGGGCGCGCCGCCCAGGGAGGTCTGCCAGGAAACGCGGTAGTTTGGCGTGTTGGTCACCCTCAGGTCGGGGACCACGTCTGGATCGAAGTCGCGGTAGATCTCCTCGCGCCGGTACACGGCGTGAACGGCCCGTTCCCCCGTGGCGGGGTCCACGATCTTCGGGAGTTCCTCCTGAAGCCTGCGGCAAAGGGCATCGTACTCCTCACCGGGGGATACGATCCCCTGCCGCTCCCTGCCCCTCAGGTTGATGTAGATGTTTCCGAGGCCCAGCGCGTAGGCGCTCGTCTTCGACCAGTCCACGTTCTTGAAGAGGAGCCGGTCGTCGTCGAAGAGATCCTCCAGGGTCATGACGCCCGTGTCGGCCTGAAGCGAGAGATACCCGTGGTCGAGCAGCCATCGGTTGTAATTGATCGCGCGCCGGAAGGAAGCGAAGCCGTGGTCGGAGAGGACCAGAAGGGCGGCGTCCTCGGGCATGGCCGCCAGGGCTTTTCCCACGATGCGGTCCATCTTGATGTAGGCCTTCCGCATGGCCTCCTGGTATGCCGGCGCCTTGGCCGGATCGTAGAGGGGGTGCCCCTCATCCATGTAGCGCCACAGGATGTGGGCCACCCGGTCCGTGAACTCGTAGACCTGGACGTAGAGGTCCCAGTCCGCGTCCTCAAGCAGAGAGACCATCATCCGCTCGAAGTCCGACTCGGTGTTCTCCACGTCCGAGAGGAACTGGCCTTCGTCGGCCAGGCCCGATGAAATCGTCCACGTGTCAATGGCCCATCCCATGGTCTTGTACACGCCGAAGCGCCGCATGAGCTGCTCCGCGTAGTCCCTCGGGTACGAGATGGGAATGCCGTGGTCCTCCGGATGGACGTGGATCGGGGAGAGGTAGAGCCGCAGGTCGGGGGGGGCCTGGAGCAGATAGAAACGAGCCAAGCCATGAACGTGGACCAGCGGGTTCAGGGCGAAGTCGAAGCGCACCCAGGGCGACCACTGGCCCCGCTTCAGGGTGGCCGATTGCCCCTGCACGTCGTAGGTGCAGGTCCCGGCCGCTTCGTCCCACGTGAGGTCCAGGGGGATATCCACGGTCGGGGCGATTCCTCTGGCCTTGAGCCGCTCCTCTTCCTTCTGCCTCAGCTTTGCGCGGACCACCGGGTCCGTGGCGCATCCCCCCGCGTCATCCACCACGTATTCGTAGAAGGGTTTGTTGAAGGGGCCCTGGATGTGGACCCTGGCCGGTTGGGGCCCGTCCAGCGGAACCGGGACGATATCCACGCTGAACTCGTTGTCCCCGGCGGTGAGGGAGGGGTCCGTCGTGAACACGTAGGGCGTGCCGACCCGGCCCCGGATGTCCGGGACCCCGAGCCCGGAGAGGAGGCGCCCCTCCGGGTAGGGCTGGGCGGGAAAGGTGTCGGGCACCCGGAAGACGAGGCAGCGCTTCCCCTCCGACGCGGCTCTCTCCCAGAACGGCGTCCCCTTGAGGTGGTTGATGGCTTCCGGGACGCGCCGGGGAAGGTAGTTCACCGAGAAGGCCCACCCGCCGGCGGCGAGGGCCACTCCGGCCAGCGCGGGCACCCAACGCGCTCCCGGGACCGAACGTCGTCGCAGGAGCCATGCCGCCCAACAGCCCAGGGCCAGCCCCGCGAGCAGTCCGATGGCGGCGAAGGCCCACTTGGTGTGCCGGCCGAGAAGGAAGCGCCTGGAGCCCTCCTGCATCAGGGCGAAGCGGGGCTTGTAGGTCTCGATGTCCCTCGCCAGAAAATCGAAGACCTGGTTCCGGCCGGGATTCCAGCCGGTGATGAACGCGCCCCAGGAGACGGGCGTTTGGGGAGGATTGGTCACGCGCAGGTCCTGGAAGCCGCCTTCCTTGTCCAGCCGGGCGAAGTTGGGCATGACGCCTTCGGCCATGTATTTTCGGACGAGGGCGGGGTCCGCCCCGTCGAACCCCAGCACGACGACCTTCGGTGCCCTCGGCGAAGACGCCAGGAGCCAGGCCGACGCCAGGAGGACCAGGAGGATGGAGGCCGCGAGGGCATTCCGCTTCATCGTTCGAGGAGCGCCCTGAGGGAGGGATCGCGCACGACGGTGTGGGCCCGATCGGGCCCGGTGGAAAGGAGGGCCACCGAAACCCCGAGGTGCTCCTCCAGCCGGCCCACGTAGGCCTTGGCTTTTTCGGGCAGGGCATCCCAATCGGTGGTTCCGAAGGTCGCCGAACGCCAGCCTGGAAGCGTCTCCAGGACGGGCCGGGCCTTCTCCAGGACCCAGGGGGCCGCGGGGAACTCCGTGATCCTTCGGCCTTCGAACTCGTACGCCACGCAGACCTTCACCTCGTCGAAGGCGTCCAGGACGTCCAGGAGCATGACGGCGGCGGCGTCGAGCCCGTTGAGGCGCACCGAGTACCGGGCCGCCACCGCGTCGAACCATCCGCAGCGGCGCGGCCGACCCGTCGTCGTGCCGTACTCCCGGCCGCGCTCCCGGATGAGGTCTCCCGTGGCGTCCTTGAGTTCCGTTACGAAGGGGCCCTCGCCCACTCGGGTGCAGTAGGCTTTAAAGACGCCAAGAATGGAGCGAATCTGGTTGGGGGGAATGCCGAGGCCCGTGCAGGCGCCGCCTGCCGTGCTGTTGCTGGAGGTGACGAATGGGTAGGTGCCGTGGTCCACGTCCAGAAGGGTGCCCTGAGCGCCCTCGCACAGAACGCGCCGCCCCTCTCGGATATACCCCTGGATGAGGGCGGCCGTGTCCGTCACCAGGGGCTCGATTTCGGGCGCCAGCTCCAGGAACCGCGCCACGACCTGCTCCGCCGGGATCCCCTCGTGGCCGAAGAGGGCTTTCAGGTGCGCGTTCTTGGCCTCCGACAGCCTCGCCAATTCGATCTTGAGACGCTCCGGGTCCCTCAGGAAGATGGCGCGCACGCCCTCCCGATTGTACTTGCTCTCGTAGCAGGGGCCGATGCCGCGCCCCGTCGTTCCGATTTTCCCGCTCCCGCGGCGCGCCTCCCGGAGCTGGTCCAGAAGAACGTGGTGGGGAAGGATGAAGTGGGCCCGGTCCGAAATTCTCAGGCCGGTCACGTCGATCCCCGCCGCCTTCAGCGACCGGATCTCCGTCACGAGGGCTTCGGGATCGATCACGATCCCGTTGCCGATGACGCAGAGCTTTCCCGCCGCCAGGATTCCCGACGGCACGAGGTGGAGGGCGTAGCGGCTGCTGCCCAGCGTGACCGTGTGGCCGGCATTGTGGCCGCCCTGGTAGCGGGCCACGAGGTCCGCTGCTTCGGAGAGGAGGTTGACGATCTTGCCTTTTCCCTCGTCCCCCCACTGGCCGCCCACGATGACCATCGGCATCTTCATGACTCACCCCTCCGCAAACGGTTAGGGAGTATACCACCGCGGGGAGGCCCGGGGGGCCGAGAGGGCCCGCGCCGAGTCGCGCGTCCCCGGCCACCCTCTCACTCAGGAGACCGCCGTGAGGATCCCGTGAAAGGACTCCGGATCGAGGCTCGCCCCTCCCACGAGGAGTCCTCCCACTCCGGGAGTCCCCAGGAGGTCCGCCGCGTTGTCCGGCTTCACCGAACCGCCGTAAAGGATGCGCACGTCGTGCGAAACGCCCCGGCCGGCCAGCCAGGCCCGGATGGAGGCGTGGACTTCGGCCGCGTCCTCGGGTCGGGCCACCTTCCCCGTCCCGATGGCCCAGACGGGTTCGTAGGCCAGGTCAAAGCCGGAGTCCGGCGGGCTTCCGCCCAGGCCCGCCGCCAACTGCCCCAGGACCACCTCCAGGGTCCGGCCCTCCTCCCGTTCCTCGAGACGCTCGCCCACGCAGAACACGGGCCGAAGACCGTGTGACAGGGCGGCCCTGAACTTGGCCCCCAGCCGCCCGTCGGTCTCGCCGAAGAGGTGGCGACGCTCCGAATGGCCCACCAGGGCGTACCGGCACCCCACGGCCTTCAGGAGCCTCGGTGACACCTCGCCTGTAAAGGCCCCTTCGCCCAATTCGTGGAGGTTCTGGGCCCCGAGGGACTGGCCGGCGGGGAGGGCGCCGCGGACCTGGACGAGGAGGGGGAACGGGGGCAGAAACAGCACCTCGCGGTCCGGAGGGAAGGCCATGGAGGCCCAGCGGCTGAAGTAGTCCGCGGCCTCCTCCGGGGTCTTGTACATCTTCCAATTGGCGGCGACGAGCGGGCGCGGCATCGTGTCTCCTCGGGCGGCCCCTTCCAAGTCGGAGCGGGCCTTTGCCCAAGGATACCATGCCCTTGCGCGTCTGTGATCTTTGTGTTATGTTTGTCTTACGTGGGCTGGGGTAGCCCACGTTTTTCTTTCAGGGAGGGCGCCGTGGCCGCTCCGTGGCTGGATCGGGTCAGACTGCTCGCGGAAGACGCCGCCGCCGAGCGCGGCCTGGATCTCTTCGACCTGGAGACCAGACTCACGGGCCGCCGGTGGTGGCTCCGGGTCACCCTGGACCGGACCGAGGGGACCGTCTCCCTGGAGGACTGCGTGGAGGTGTCGAGGTCGCTCTCCCTGAAGCTCGACGCCGAAGACGTGGTGCCCCACGCCTACGAACTGGAGGTGTCTTCGCCGGGGGTGGAGCGCCCCCTCAGGTCCGCGAAGGACTTCGAGCGCTTCCGGGGGAAGAAGATCCACGTGGTCCTGGGGCCGGGCGGAGACGATGCGGGGCAGGCTTTCGACGCCGTGTCCCTGGGCGCCGAGGGCGGCGACGTGCTGGTGCAGAAGGGCGAGGAGGTGCGGCGGCTCTCCCTGGAGAGGATCAAGTCGGCCCGCCTCGTGTTTGAATTCCCGTAAAGGATTCTCTGGAGACACGGCAAATGTCCAACGAACTGTTGCAGGCCATCGAAGCGGTGGGACGCGAAAAAGGCATCGAGAAGGACGTGGTCATCGCCGCCCTGGAGGACGCCTACGCCGCGGCCGCCAAGCGGGTGCTCCACTCCCAGGAGGTGTTCGTCTGCCACCTCGACCGGGACACGGGCGAGTTCACCATCGCCACCGTGAAGCGCGTGGTGGAGGATTCGGAGCTGGAGAACCCCCTCATCGAAATGTCCCTCCAGGAAGCTCAGACGTACCGGAAGGACGTGCTCCCCGGCGACATCCTGGAGTTCCCCCAGGAGACCCCTCCCAACATGGGGCGCATCGCCGCCCAGCAGGCCAAGCAGGTTCTCACCCAGAAGATCCGCGAGGCCGAGCGGGAGATCATCTACAAGGAGTACAAGGACCGCGTCGGGACGATCATCAACGGCGTCGTCAAGCGCATCGAGAAGCGGAGCATCATCGTGGACATCGGGCGCACCGAAGCCCTCCTTCCGCCGTCCGAACAGAGCCGAGGCGAGCGCTTCCTGCAGAACGACCGGATCCGGGCCCTCATCGTCGAAGTCAAGGAAAACGCCAAGGGCAACCAGATCATCCTCAGCCGCGCCAGGGGCGAGTTCGTGGTGAGGCTCTTCGAGGCGGAGGTCCCGGAGATCTACGACGGTACGGTCGCCATCCGCGCCGTGGCCCGCGAGGCGGGCGAGCGGACCAAGATCGCCGTGGTGAGCAAGGATCGGGACGTGGACCCCATCGGCGCCTGCATCGGCATGCGCGGCATGCGCGTTCAGGCGGTCACCCGGGAGTTGCGGGGGGAGAAGATCGACATCATCCCCTACAAGGAGGACCTGCAGGATCTCGTCAAGGCGGCCCTCGCTCCGGCCATGGTCACCCGAGTGCAGATCGTGGACCAGGAGGCCCGGCGGATGGAGGTCGTGGTCCCCGAGGACCAGATCTCCCTCACCATCGGCAAGCGGGGCCAGAACATCCGGCTCGCGGGCCAGCTCGTCGGGTGGGAGCTGGACGTGAAGAGCGAGGAGGTCAAGAAGCAGGAGATCCTCGCCGCCATGTCCTCCATGATGGGCTCCTCGGAGGAGTACGATGAATCCTCCGGGGAAGTCGTTCCCGAGGAGGAGTCGCTCGAGCCCCAGGAGGGGGATTCGGAGGACGGGGCGCGCCCTGAAGCGGGGGCTGGCCCGGAGGACGGGGCCGGGGAGACGTCCGGTGAGGAGGCGGACGAGGACGCCGGCGAGGCCCCTGCCGGGGAAAAGGCGCCAACGGACGGGCAGGGGGAGGTCTGAGCATGGCGAAGGTCAGGATCTACGAACTCGCGAAGAGGATCGGGGTGCCGGCCGCCACCCTTCTGCAAGACCTGCAGGCAAGGGGGGTGGAGGCCTCCTCCAACTTCAGCTCCGTGGACGAGGAGGTCCTGGACCTCCTGAAGCAGAAGAAGAAGCCCGCGGCGTCCCCGCCCGCCAAGACCGCGAAGGCCGCCCCCTCCAAGGCGGCCCCGCCGCAGGCTCAAAGCCCCGCGGCAGCACGGCCCTCGGCGGTGAAACCGTCGCCCGCGCACGCCAAGCAGGCGCCCGCTCCCAAGGCTCCCGCCCCGGAGCCGCCTCCGCCGCCCAAGCCGCGGTCCATGGTGCCCATCCTGCACCGGCCCGCGTCCTCCATCGGCGCCAAACTCCCGCCGGCCAAGCCCGCCGCGCCCGTTCCGCCCCCCGCTCCCGAGCCCGAGGCGGAGAAGACCGCACCGCCCGTGGCGCCTCCGGCCCCCGAACCCGTTCGCTCGGAGGTCGTTCCCGCCGCGGTTGCGCCGCCACCACCCGCCCCTCGGAAGGTCGAGACCCACGCACCCCTCTCGGAAGCCGCGGCGCCAGCGGCCGCCGGCCCCGATGCGGAGCACGCGCCGGTTCCCGAGGCCCGCCCGGAACCCCTGCCGCCTTCCGTCCCCGCCGCGCAGACCCTCCCGGTTCAGGCGCCGGCCCCCGGGATGAAGCGGCCACCCATGCTCCACACCCGCCCCTTCCCGCCCCCGGCGGCCCGGCCCGTTCCCGCCGCCCCCCCG
>JBFMHB010000024.1 GCA_040752915.1 Acidobacteriota bacterium | reverse complement strand
ACCCCTCCGGGGTTTCCCACCCTTCCCACAGTCCCTGCTGCGGTCAGAAGGCACCGCGTTTCGGATTGATTTTTACATGAGGCAACAAATACCATTTCGGGAAGATTCTTACGTGAGGCAACAGGCGCGGCGCCTTGGAGGCTCGATGGGGGGCGACCTCTTTACGAGGCCCGTCTGGAGAAATTGTGCAGGCTCCCGAGACGGATCGCCATCCGCCACAGGCGGAAGGCGGCGTCCCGGCGAAGAAGAAGGGGGCGGCCGAAGCCGCCCCCTCGGGCACCGCGCAAGATGGCCCGTTCCCCGGCCTCTCAGGGCTGGGGGCCGGGAGGGTCCTCGTCCTCCTCGGGACCGAGCTCCGGTTCCGGCGGATCGAAGGCCCACATGCCGGGCCCCTGGCCCGTGCATCCAGGGGATCCAGGGCCGAAGCCCTCGGCCGGTCCAGCGCCGATTCCGGGTCCCGACCCGGTACAGCCGGGTGCGCCCGGCCCGAAACCCTCGCGGGGTCCCGGGCCGCGGAAGCCGGCGCCGCGACCCATCCGTCCGCCCCGTCCGGGACGCTCTGCCCTACCCGCCGCGAACCGGCCCTTCACCTTGTCCCATTGCTCGGGCGTGAAGACCTTGCGAAGCTCCAGCTGGTGGGAGGCTCGGGCCTTGCCCATGGCGGCGCGAAGCATGGCGGTCTCGTCGATGAGCCGGTTGACGACCGCCGGGTCGGGCGTGTCCTTCTCCATCTCCCGGCGAAGGTCCAGCATCTTCTTCTGGAGGTCGCCTCGCTGGTCGATCATCTCCGCCTGGTGGCGGTAGCGCAGGTCTTCGAGTTTCTGGATCTGCTCCGGTGTGAGGCCGAGATCCTTGGCCACCTGGGGATCCCTCAAGGGATTGCGGGCTACGGCGGCCAGGGCCACGGCGATCGCGGCCCCTACGATTCCGATCTTCGTCCACGTCTTCATGGCTGTTCTCCTTACGTCCAGATTCCAAGGACCGGGTCCTGTCTCGGATGGTTTAGTCCGGACGCGCAAGGGCCGGCCAAGAGGCCGGCCCGAGGATCGGAGGATGGTTCTGGAGGTCCCGCTACTTCGGCACGACCTGGTTCTGGAGGTAATTCTCCAGCCCCATCTGGTCGATCTGGTCGCGCTGGATCTCGGCCCAATCCACGTGGGATTCCTCGTCCTTCAGGATCTTGTTCAGGAGGTCGCGGGTGCCGTTGTCGGCGCACTCCACCGCCAGTTTCATGGCGGCGTTGTAAGCCTTCACCGCGTCCACTTCGGACTTGTAGTCGTTGAGAACCATGTCCTTCACGGACTTGCCGATGTTCATCTTGTTGAGTTTGGACACCGTCGGCCCACCCTCCAGGAAGAGGATGCGCTGGATGAGCCACTCGGCGTGGTGCATCTCGTCGAAGGCCAGCTTCTCGATGGCCTTGTGGAGCTTTTCGTACCCCCAGTTGTCGCACATTTCCGAATGGACCATGTACTGGTTGATGGCCGTAAGTTCTTCGGCCAGAAGGTCGTTGAGCGCCTTCACCACCTTGGGATCGCCTTTCATGTTTCGCTCCTTTCTCTGCCGGCTTCTCGCTCTACGGAGGATTGTACAACACTTTGCCGGCCCTGGGTCATGCACGTAGGCCCCCGGCCCCTTTTCAGGAGGCCGCAAAAGAAACGCCCCAAAATGATTTTGGACTCCAGTGATCTGAGGTATGCTGGTCAGGACCTTCGGGTCGGGACGGGGGCACGAGGCCCATGGAATCGGCGCTCTGGAACGCGGCGGTCATCCTGCTCCTCATCGCGGCCAACGGTCTGTTGGCCCTCTCGGAGATCGCCGTCGTGTCCGCGCGAAAGACCCGGCTCATGAAATGGGCCGCCCGGGGGGACCGCCGGGCCCAGGCGGCGCTCGACCTCCAGCGCGATCCCGGGGGGTTTCTGTCCACGGTTCAGACGGGAATCACGCTCGTGGGCGTCCTGGCGGGGGCATTCGGAGGGGCGACCCTTGCCGAGCCTTTGGCGCGTCTCCTCGAAGGCCTGCCCATCGCCAAGCCCTACCTCCACCCTCTGGCCCTCGGGGTGGTGGTCCTGACCATCACTTACCTCTCGATCCTGCTGGGCGAATTGGTCCCCAAGCACCTGGCCCTCTCCAACCCCGAGCGCCTGGCGACGGCGGTGGCCCTCCCGCTCCGGGCTTTCTCGCGGCTTTCCGCGCCCGCCGTCTGGCTGCTGGCCGCCTCCACGCGCCTGGTCCTGAAGACTTTTCGAATCCAGGACCACGCCGATGCCCCGCTCACCGAGGAGGAACTCCGGATCCTGATGGACCAGGGGACCGCCGCCGGCACCTTCGAGGCGGCCGAGCGGGACATGGTGCACAGCGTCTTTCGGTTGAGCAACCGCCGGGCCGCCGACGTCATGACGCCGCGGCAGAACGTGGTCTGGCTCGACGCCGCGGCGGGAGCGGAGGACGCCCGGAAGGTCCTCTCGGAGACGCCTCACGCCCGCTACCCGGTGGCCAGGGGGAGTCTGGACAACGTCCTGGGTGTCGTGCACGCCCGGGACCTCCTTCTGAGAAGCCTGGGCGGACAACCCTTCGACCTCCTGGCGTGCCTGCGCCCCCCCGCCTTCGTTCCCGAAAACACGCCCGCCCTCAAACTCCTGGAGGTTTTCCGGGGCAACAAGGTCCACATGGCCTTCGTGGTGGACGAGTACGGAGCCTTCCAGGGCGTTGTCTCGCTGAACGACTTCCTGGAGAACGTGGTGGGCGAGATGGCACACGTGGGCCATGGAGCGGAAGCGGAGGCGATCCAACGGGAGGACGGCTCCTGGCTCCTGGACGGCATGCTCCCCATCGACCGGTTCAAGGAGATCTTCCAAATCCACAAGCTTCCGGGCGAAGACCGCGGCCACTTTCGAACGGTGGGAGGCTTCGTCATGCGGCAGATGGGACGCATTCCCAAGGCCGCCGACACGGTTCTCTGGCAGGGGATGCGCATCGAGGTCGTGGACATGGATGGACGGCGCGTGGACAAGGTTCTCGTGTCCAGGCCCCAGGTCGGCGCGGACAGGCCGGAGGCGTAGGTCCGGCCATCCGGCCAGGAGAAGCCCGTGGACCAGGCAGATCGCCTCATCGCCGCTCTCGGGTTGCGGCCCCTCACCTTCGAAGGCGGGTTCTTCGCCGAGACGTACCGTTCGAACCGAGGGGCGGGCGAAAAAGGGAACGAACCCCTTTGCACGGCCATTTACTACCTCCTTACGGCGGACACCCGCTCGCGCCTCCACCGCCTCCCCAAGGATGAGCTGTTTCACTTCTACGACGGGGACCCCGTGGAGATGCTTCAACTCTTCCCCGACGGAACGGGACGGGCCCTCCTGCTGGGGAGGGACGTTCTCGGGGGTGAACGCCCGCAGGTCAGGGTTCCGGCGGGGGTTTGGCAGGGGGCGCGGCTCCTTCCGGGAGGACGGTTCGCCCTCCTGGGCACGACGATGGCCCCCGGGTTTTCTCCGGGCGACTTCGAAGCGGGCGAAGCGGACCGCCTGACCCCGGCCTACCCGGCCTTCGCGCCGCTGATCGAGGATCTGGCATGAGGAACGCGAACCCGGCTCCGAAGACGCTGGAGATCCATCCCCTGACACCCGACCGCTGGGCCGATTTCGAATCGCTTTTCGGGATGAGGGGCGCCTGCGGGGGCTGCTGGTGCATGTGGTGGCGGCGGACGCGGGCCGATTTTCTGGCCGGAAAGGGAGAGGGAAACCGGGGCGCCATGCGGGCGCTCGTGGAATCCGGGGAAGTTCCCGGTCTGCTCGCCTACTCGGCCGGGCGGCCCGTCGGTTGGGTATCCCTGGGGCCCCGCGCCCAATTTACCCGCCTGGCCCGGTCGCGGACGCTCGCGCCGGTGGACGACCGGGCCGTGTGGTCGGTCGTCTGCTTCTTCGTCGCCAAGGATGCCCGGGGGCGCGGGGTGGCGGGGGCGTTGCTTCGCGCGGCGGCCGATTTCGCCCTCGCCCGGGGGGCGCGGATCCTGGAGGGTTACCCGACGGATGACCCCCCGAAGCCCCTTCCCGCGCCCTTTGTCTACACCGGCGTCACCTCCCTCTTCGTAAAGGCGGGGTTTCGGGAGGCCGCCCGCCGATCGCCCTCCCGCCCCGTCATGCGTCTGGACTTGGGGCGCCGAACGCGCTAGAGTGTGCCACTCCCCGTGGGCGGGAGGAGGAGGGCCGCGAGAGGATGAAGCCCTGGGTCGAGGAAGTGGCGAATGCCGTGACCCACGGGATCGGGTTGGCGCTGAGCGTGGCGGGCCTTCCGGTCCTGGTCACCCTGGCCGCCCTTCGCGGAAACGCCTGGCACGTCGTGTCGTGCAGCATTTTCGGGGCCACCCTGGTTCTCCTCTACGCGGCCTCCACGCTCTATCACAGCTTCCCCTGGCCCAAGGCCAAGCAGATCTTCCAGGTGCTCGATCATTCGGCCATCTACCTGCTCATCGCTGGCACTTACACGCCCTTCACGCTGGTCTCCCTGAGGGGGCCCTGGGGCTGGACCCTTTTCGGGGTCACCTGGGGGCTCGCCGCCGCGGGGATCGCCTTCAAGACGTTTTTCACGGGCCGCTTCAGCATCGCCTCCACCCTTGTGTACATCCTCATGGGCTGGCTCATCATGATCGCGCCCTGGTCCATGCTCTCGTCCTTCCCGCCCCTGGGGCTCTGGCTCCTGCTGGCGGGGGGCGTCTCCTATACGCTGGGGACGGTCTTCTTCGGAATGCGCCGCATGCCCCTCCACCACGCGGTCTGGCACCTGTTCGTGCTCGCGGGAAGCGTTCTTCACTTCTTCGCCGTGCTCGTCACCGTGGTTCCGCCCTCGCCGGCCTGAGATCGGTAAGCCGCCGCCCCCCTCCAGGGATCAGCCCGTCAGCGATCTCCACAACCCGCGCCAGGAAAAGACTTCCCTCGGATCCACGGTTTCTTCGGCCAGCCCGCGGAGCGCCTCCTGCATCCAGGGGCTCCTTCGCGCCCTCTTGAAGATGAGATCGCACAGCCAGGGACGGCCCACCCAGCGCTCGGCCATGGTGTAGCCGTGGTAGCGGGGCCTCAACCGCCTTTCCAGGATCTCCGGGTACCGGAGGACGGGGGCGGCGTCTCCCGTTTGGAGGGCCTCCCCCACCGCCTCGGCGGCGATTTCCGCCGATTCCATGGCCTTCCCGATCCCCTCGCCCGAGAAGGGAAAGGTGGTCCCCACCGCCTCTCCGATGGCGAGGACCCGGGGGTGTACCGCCGGGATGGAGCCCTCCAGGCCCATCCGGAGCATGGCCCCCTTCGGAGGGCCGAGAAGGCGCCCCGAAGCCATGAGATCCCGCGCGGGCGGAAACTCCCTCAGGAAGCGGTCGAATCCGTCTCGGATGGTCCCTCCCGCTGTGGCCGGCCGCCCCACCCCCACGTTGAACTCGCCTGCCCCCAGGGGGAAGATCCATCCGTACCCCGGCACCAGGGCCCGGTCGAAGGCGAACAGGAGCCGGTCGAGGGTCATGTCCGATTGGACGTAGGCCCGAAGCGCGAAGGCCGAGGGTTCGGGCCTGCGCACCATTCCCAGCTCCTTCATCAGCGAAAGTCCCGCGCCCGTGGCCACCAGGAGATACCGGGCGTAGAGGGGATCGGGCAGTCCCTCCACCTCCAGCCGGACCGAATCCTCCCCGGGTTCGGCGGATCGTGCCGCCCCCTGGACGAACCGGGCTCCCGCACGGGTCGCACCCGAAGCCAGGATGGCATCGAGGTGAAGGCGGCGCAGGGTCAAGGCCTCCCCGGGCACGTCCACGGCGATCCGGGAAGGGCTGTAGGCGGTCGCCAGCGTAAGCCGGTGAGCCGACGCCGCGACCTCCTCGTACAACCCCGCCCGCTTGAGGGCGCGCAGGGCGTCCGAGATCAGACCGTCCCCGCAGACTTTTTCTCGGGGAAACCGTGCCCGATCCAGGAGGAGCACCCGGTGTCCTCGTCGGGCGAGGTGCAGGGCGGCGATGGAGCCGGCGGGGCCCGCCCCCACGATCGCCGCATCCCAGCACTTCCCTTTCGCGGACTCGGGGGACTCCTGAATGGAGGGCCTCTCGGTCACCGGTCCCTCAGCCCCCTTCTCCCCGGAAGGGGTCCCTGGAGGGCGTGACCGTGACCTCTTCCAACAGGACGTTTTCGGGCAAGTCCAGCGCGAAGGCGGCCACCTGGGCCACGTCCTCGGGACGGAGCATCCTGTCCAGCGGCGCCTTGCCCGGATAGGCGCTCCAGATGGGAGTGGCGGTGGGGCCCGGGTTCACCAGCGTCACCTTGAGCCCCCTCTCCCGGCCTTCGAGCCGCAGGGCTTCCAGAAAGCCGGAGAGCCCCCACTTCGCGGCGCAGTAAGCTGTCTCCAAGGGGAAGGCCCTGCGGGAGGCCACGGAGCCGATGGCCACCACGTGGCCGCGGCCCCGGGCATAAAAGTGGGGAAGGAGGTGGCGCAGCAGATGGTGGAGGGCGGTGAGATTGGCGTCGAGGACGGCGCGGAAGACGTCGGAAGACGTATCCTCCAGGCGGGACACCTGAAAGACGCCCGCAGCGTGCACGAGCGCGTGCACTTCGCCGAAGGTCTTCAGGGATTCGGCCACGACCTCCCGGGCGTCCGTTTCCAGGGCCAGGTCCCCCGGGATGGCCACAACGCGCAGGCCCTTGGCGCTCAGTTCCCGCTCCAGCGCCACGATCCGCGCCCGGTCGCGGCCCGACAGGACCACCGTGTGGCGCCTGCCGGCGAGTTCGCGGGCCGCGGCCTCCCCGATTCCGGAGGTGGCTCCCGTCACCAGAACGACTTTCCGATCCATGGTCGGTCCTCCGGAGAGGGCCTGGGCCGCACCCGGGCGGCCCCGAGCCCCTCCGATCATTGCCAGCGGCTCAGGATGGGTTCGTAGGCCCCGAGGTCGAATTGCGGGAGGACAGGCGCCTCCGCCACGCCGAGGGGGTCCTTCCGGTTCTCCGCCATCACGTCCACGTGGGGGATGGCCGTACCGTAGCCGTCGTTGATCGCGTCGATGAAGGCGTTGGCCACGATGGCCTGCCCCGTGTAGGTGGGATGGACCCCGTCCAGGCTGAAGATCCCTCCGAGAAAGGACGTGAAGATCCTCTGTCCGTTGGGCAGTTCGTACCCGCGGTTGTGGATGAGCTTCAATTCCTTGAAGACGTCCACCACGGGGACACCGGCGGCCTTGCAGGCCTTCGCGATGACCTTGTTGTCCTCGATCACGAGCTTCTTGATCTTCTCCGCTTCCTTCCGGGTCAGCACCTCCGAAGGATCCAGGGGGCCCTGGGCCGTGCCGGCCAGGATGGCCTTCACGTGGGCCATGCCCGCGGGGGTGACGTAATCGGCGGGCGTGATTCTCAGGACCCGGAGGGGGACGCCCAGGTCCTTGAGGTACCTTCCCGAGGTGAGGGCCGGAACCACCGTGGGATCGGGGATGTTCCCCACGACCGCCTGGGCCCCCGTGGCCAGAAGGGCCTCCAGGATGGCGGGAAAGGTCTGGGAGAAGACGCTCGTGGGAATGGTGTTGGCCGGATCCCCGGAGAGGGCCCCTCCCAGAGCGTCGTTGGCGCCGATCCAGAGAAGGACGAAGGTGGGATTCAACTGGGCGGCGAGCTCCACCTGGCTGAGGGCCGGCTGCCCTCCCAGGTAGTGGCCGGGAAAGCCGAGGATGAGGTCCGTCAGGGAGTCGGGGGCTCCCTCCGGTGCTTTGGAGAGGCAGTCCAGGGAGGTGTGCCCGGGAACGGCCAGGTTGGTGGGCTGCTGGAGGGGGTTCAGGAGGGACCCCATGGTCGTCCCGGCGGGAACTAGGATGGGAAGCCCGTTGGCGTCGAAGCCCGCGAGGGTCAGGCAGATGGGAATGCCCGGATAGGAGACGAGGGGGTTGGTGACGGGGTGGCCCACCTGCTCCGAGATGAGGCTTCCCAGGGCATGCTCCTGGCCGTGCTCGTGGAGCCCGCCGTCCACGAATCCCGCCGTCAGGCTGTCTCCGATCAGGACGATGTTGGAGAAATCGGGCGACTGTGCGGCGCACAGAAGTCCCGAGGCCACGAACAGCCACGCAGTCCAGAATCCACGACTCGGCATGCCGGCCTCCTTACAGAAAGCTGAGCCTGCGTGCGGACCTTCCGCACCCGGATTCTACCCCCTCAGGTGTCATGTGGCCAAGACGAAAAGGGGCCGCCCGAAGGCGGCCCCGATTCAAGCCCGAAGTTCGGTCCGGTCTAGAAGCGGTAGCTGAGGGACACGCCGTAGAGGTAGGCCTGGCCCTTGTACTTTCCGTCCGGAACGATGTCGTACGAAGTGGGATAGAGCTGGCCGTAGACGGGCACCACCACGAGCGGAAGGCCCGTGCTGTCGGACCGGTAGTGGTTGTACTCGGTCACGTGGGCGTTGTTCCACTTCAGGTACATGGCGTACCAGTCCAGCCCCCAGTGGCCCTTCTTGTAGCTGGTGCCGAAAGTGAAGGCCCAGCGAGCCTGGTCGGGCAGGAGCGGGGAGCGCTCGTTGTTGCCGATGGCCGTCTCATCATAGAGGGCGCCGAAGTTGATCGTGTAGTGGTCGCTGTACTGGTAGCTGGCGCCCACGCGATAGGTGTAGCCGTCTTTCCAGTTGAAGACGAAGGTCTCGTTCGCCACCACCGGCGAGCCGTGGAAGGAGGTGGGCTTCTGGAAGTGGGCCGGCGCCGTGCCCCAGGTGCTCCACTGGGTCCAGTTGAGGTCCACCTCGGCGCGCCACTTGTCCCACTTGTAGCCCAGGCCCAGACGGGCGCTGGCCGGAACCGACGTGAGGCTCAGATTGACGCCCTGTCCCGGGAACAGGTAGCTGACGGACCGGAGGGACGCGGGCACCTCGAAGGAGACGTGGCCGTCGTAGTCGAACTTCGCCTTGCTGTGGTAGAAGAGGCCGAGGGACAGGTGGTCCCACTGGCCCATGTAGGACACGTTCCAGCCCAGCGCCTGGTCGCGGACGTGCGTATCGAGGCTCACCTCGGAGAAGCGGTAGAAGGGAATGCCCGGCGGGAAGGGCGGCGAGGGGAGCCGGTGGGGGTTGATGGCGGTGGAGATGGCCGAAGTGTTGGCGCTCCGGATCAGGTTGATCTCGGAGTCGTAGTAGTCGAGGCCGATGGCCACCGCGTTGTGGTCGTCCAGCTTGAAGGAGACCGCGGGCCGCACCTGGAACGTGACGATTTTGGAGTGGCGCCCGGCGAAGCGGCCGTTGAAGTCGTCGGCCCAATCCGTGGCCAGGTTGAAGGGGGCCGTGTTGCTCAGGCCGAAGGTGATCTTGTCGTTGATGGGCATGGTGAAGAAGAACGACGGCAGGAAGAAGTTCTTTGCGTTGTTCTGGAACGTGCCGTAGGTGGGGCTGAGGTGCTTCACGTCCGCCCGGATGTACGTCAGGTTGAAGGACAAGTTCATGCCCTTCTGGAAGGCCATCCCGGCGGGGTTGTAAAAGACGGCGCTCGGGTCGTCGGCCTGGGCGACGAAGGCTCCGGCCAGGGCCGAGGCCTTGGACCCTTGTTCGTAGACCTGCGTGCCGGACGCGAAGGCGCCGGTGGCCGCCAACAGTAGCAGGACCCCTACCAATCCTCTCATCCTCATCCGATCCTCCTCTTCCAAAAGAAAAGATACGCGGTCAGGTTAAAACAGGCTAAAACGGGGTGTCAAGGGCTTTTTGGGCCCGGACCGGACCTTCCGGATGTAGAGAAGCCATTACACTGAAAAGACTTGAGTTGCAGCCTCCCCCGCAGGCGCCCTGGGAGTGCATCCAAGCGAAACGCCCCAGTCCGGAGACCGGGGCGTCTCGTGGAAGGACCTCCGCCGGGCTACTTGCCCACGGTGTACGGGGGCGCCTCGGGGATCTTGGGATCTCTCGGGAGCTTGCCCGGACCGTGCAGTTTGTCGCACGGTTTGTGCTTGCGGGAGAGGTGGAGGTAGTCGAGGACGAGCTGCCTCTTGAGGTGCTGGATGGCCTTGGCCGGGTCCACGCCCTTGGGGCAGGCGCGGGAGCATTCGCCGGCGTAGTGGCATCGGAAGGCCCCGTGGCCCGAGCCCGCCACGGCGGACCGCTCCTTGCGCGCGCCATCCCGCGTGTCCACGTTGTACCGGTAGGCCTGGGCGAGGGGCATGGGCCCCAGGTAGCGAACGTCCGTGGCGAGGGTGGGACAGGCGGCCATGCAGCAGCCGCAGCGGATGCAGAAACTGAACTGGAGGTATTCCTCCAATTCCTCGGGAGACTGCTCGTACTCACCCGCCGGGTCATTGAGCTCGGCTTCGTCCCTTACGATGAAGGGCATCAGGGAGCGGTGCTTGTCGAACATGGTCACGAGGTCGGGAACCAGGTCCCTCACCACGTCGAAGTTCGGCAGGGGAGCCACGGCGAGCGCCTTGTCGGCGATGTCCAGAATCTGCGTATTGCAGGCCAGCATGGGGCGCCCGTTGAGGAGCATCCCGCAGGAGCCGCAGACCCCCATGCGGCAGGAGTACCGCCAGACCAGGGTCGGGTCCAGGTTCTCCTTGATGTAGTGGAGGCCCTCCAGGACCGTCATGCCCGGCTTCACGGGCACCGTGAAGTTCTGAAAATAGGGCGCCGGGTCCTTTTCCGGCGTGTACCTGCGGACGCTGAAGACGACGTCGATCACTTCGGTTGCTTTTCCCGCCATGGTCAGCCCCTCCCCCCGGCCGCTGCGGCGAAATGGACGGTCCACGCCGCCCAGGTCCCCAGCCCGAAGAGGCCCAGGCCCGCTAGCAGGAGGATCGCCGAAATGGCCTTTTCCACCGCGGGCTTGAGCGTGAGTTCGAAGAGGATGTTCTTGAGCCCGTAGAGACCGTGGTAGAGAGCGATCCCCAACAAGAGCGTGAAGAACACCGGGTAGAGCGGCTGGGCGTCCCGGGCCAGGGAGTTGGCCTGGGAGACGGCCTCCTCGCTCCGGTCGGCCACGGCGATACCCGTCAGGTTTCCGGCGTGGGTGTACACCATGTGGAACCCAAGGAGCAGAAGGATCACAACGCCGGCCAGCATGTGCCAGGTCCAGAATTTCGTCTCGCTCACGGCCGACCTCCTACTTGGACAGGGCCGCGAGGAACTCGGCCCCTCCCAACACCACGAAGAGCCCCGCCAGCATCATCATGACGATCAGCAGGGGGCGCTGGACGTTCAGGGACGTCCTGTAGGGATACACGGGCTCGATGGGCCTGCCCACGGCGAAGCCCAGCTCCACGAGCACCAGCCTCAGACCGTTGAAGGCGTGGTAGGCGAAGGCCAGGAACACCATGAACTCCCCCACCCGGAAAATGGGCTTGTGGAGCATGCCGCCATCGGTCCACAGGTAGATGCCTTTGGCCCTGAGGCTCGTCACCACGATGTGCATGAGAAAGTAGAGCAGGATACTCAAGCCCGTGATCCGGTGCAGGGCGTACGCGTACCGCTCCACGCCCCACCGGCCGCCTCCCAGCCAGCCCCAAATCCCGAGCCGGTTGTCGTGCCGTTTTCGATCGGCCATCTCCGCCTCCGTTTCGAATTCCGAACTCCTTGGCTGGGTGTCCGGAATCTCCAGTAGTCGACTCCCGGGCCGCCGGCGAAGCCGCCGGCCCTCCTCCCCTCCCTAGTACTTCCTCTCGACGGGCTTCCAAAGGGTGATCGTCACGTCCTTGTAGTCCAGCTTGGGCTTCCCGCCGTCGTTGAAGACCAGGGTGTGCTTCAACCAGTTCTCGTCGTCCCTCGTCTTGAAGTCGGTCCTTGCGTGGCCGCCTCGCGACTCCTGCCGCGTGTGGGCCGCCAACAGCAGGATCTCGGCGAGGGTGAGGAGGTTGCTCGTCTCGATGGTGTGCATGAGGTTGGAGTTGTAGACCCGCCCCTTGTCCTTGATGGAGACGCGGGAGAACCGGTCCTTCAGTTCCGCGACTTTCTTGAGCCCGGCCTCCATGGAAGGGCCGCTCCGGTAGACGCCGGCGTGCTCGTCCATGACGCGGCGGAGCTCCCGGCGGATGTGGTACGGGTTTTCGTCGCCCTGCTTTTCCAGGAGCCCTTTGAAAAGGCGACCCTCCTCGTCCTTGGCCTCCTGTTCGGAGTAGCCCGAAAGCTTCGGTCCCGGCTTGAGGTAGGCGGCGATGTTGGCTCCCGTGATGCCTCCCCAGGCCAGGCACTCGGCCGTCGAATTGCACCCGAGCCGGTTGGCGCCGTGGAGGGAGTGGCAGGCCACCTCCCCGGCGGCCCAGATGTTCTCGATGCGCGTGCGGCCGTCGATGTCCGCCTCGACTCCGCCCATGGAGTAGTGCGCCACCGGGCGGATGGGGATGGGCTTCTCGATGGGATCGAGGCCCAGGAACTTGATGCAGACCTCGCGGATGAGGGGCAGGCGCTTGTTGATCCGGTCGGCCCCGAGGTGGGTGAGGTCCAGGTGGATGTAGTCCAGGCCGTCCGGGCCGGGGAAGCCCCGCCCCTCCAGGATCTCCGTCATCTCCGATCGGGAGACGATGTCCCGGGGCGCGAGCTCCATGAACTTGGCCGCGTAGTTCTCCATGAAGCGGGCCCCCGAGTTGTTCCTCAGGTACCCGCCCTCGCCCCGGCATCCTTCGGTCATGAGGATCCCCGAGGGGATCAGGCCCGTGGGGTGAAACTGCAGGAACTCCGGATCCTCCATGGGAAGCCCCGCCTCCCACGCGAGGATCTGGCCGTCGCCCGTCACGGTCTGGGAGTAGGTCGTGAAGCCGTAGAGGTTGCCCAGGCCGCCCGAGGCCAGGAGAAGCGCCTTGGCCCGGATCACCAGGAACTCGCCCGTGGGCATGTCGATGCAGCACAGCCCGGCGAAGCGGCCGCCCTCGGTGAGGATCTTCGTGGCGAAGACCTCGTCGTACCTCCGGAAGTTTCTATACTTCAGGAGGGTGTCGTAGAGGGCCTGCATTTCGAAAAATCCCGTCTTGTCGGCCGCCATACAGGAGCGCGGGAAGGAGTGACCGCCGAAGGGCCGCTGCATGATCCGCCCGTCCTCTCGGCGGGACCAAGGGAGGCCCCAGTGCTCGAGGAGGCGGATCTCGTCGGGCATGGTCCGGACGAAGCGCTCCACCACGTCCTGGTCGGCGAGGAAATCGGATCCCTTCACCGTGTCCCAGGCGTGCAGGTCGAAGCTGTCGCCCTCCTCGGGACGCATGACGGCCCCGGTGCCCCCCTCTGCGCAAACCGAATGGGAGCGCATGATCTGAACCTTGGAAACCACGCCGATGTTCGCCGTGCCCCCCGTTCGGATGGACAGCTCCACGGCGGCGCGGAGTCCGGCGAGCCCCGTCCCCAAGATCAGGACGTCGTGGGTGATGACCTCAGCCATTCGATTCCTCCCTCCTTCCCCCTCCAGGGGGAAAGTGCGTTTCAGGGCGGGTCGGCTTGCGCCGAGAATCCCGCCGGCCCCTCAGCGGCCGCGGACGGGGCGCGCACCCCGGCCGAACCGCGGTCGGGCACCCCTCGACGATGGATTCAAACAGGTCCCCCAGCATCAAAGGGGCCAAGATAATGCCGCCGGAGGCCGCTGTCAAACGGCCCCCGCGAGCCGATCCAGCGATGGGGACGGACCGGGCCGCCCGCTCCCCGCCCTCCAGAGCGGGTGACGCGGTACTCGTCCGGCCCAAGGCCTCTCCGCCTGGCGCCGAAGAGCAAGTGCTCACCCGAGCAGGAAGCGGGTTCTGCCCCCATCCACGGGCAGGGCCGTGCCGGTGACGTAGGACGCTCTCTCGGAGCAGAGGAAGGCCACGGCGGCCGCGATCTCCTCCGGCTCGCCGAGGCGGCCCGCGGGAATGGAGGTCGCCCAGGCGGCGCGCACGGATTCCGGCGCGGTGCCCTCGCGCTCCGCGGTGGCGGAGGCCAGGTCTTCCAGCCGCTCGGTCCGGGTGTAGCCCGGACACACGCTGTTGACCGTGACGCCGTCGGCCGCCACCTCCGCCGCCAGGGTCTTGAGGAGCCCCGTGACGGCGGGCCGGTAAACATTCGAGAGCGCAAGGCCCGCGATGGGTTCCCATACGGACACGGACGTGAGGGCCACGATCCGGCCCCACTTGCGTTCCCGCATGCCCGGCAGGACCCCGCGGATGAGCCGGGCCGCCGACAGGAAGGTCAGCTCCCACCCCTTGCGAAGGGCCTCCTCCGTGAGGAGCGAGGCGGCCGAACCGGGGGGCGGCCCGCCCGCGTTGGCGAAGAGCACGTCACAGCGGCCGTATCCTTCGTGGAGGTCTTTCAGGACCGTTGAGATTTCCCCGTTGTCCGACAGGTCCGCGGCCCGGAAGAGGGCGCGGACGCCGAAGCGGCGGCGAAGGTCCCCCGAAAGCCCGGCCAGGGCCTCCTCCCGCCTGGCCACGAGGAACAGATCGCACCCCTCCGCCGCCAGGGCCTCCGCCACGGCCCTGCCGATGCCCGCGCTGGATCCGCAGACCAGCGCCACTTTGCCCTTGAGCCCCAGGTCCACGGGGACCTCCAAAGAAGACTGTCCGACCCCTCGGCCGCTCCTTCACCCGGTGGACAGGCCGCTTGCCCTTACCGGTAGGATTCCTTCCTGTGCGCTATGCGAACGACGAGGATCCATAGTTCTTTGTCGCTGAAAGCGTAAAGGACCCGGTAATCGCCCGTCCGGGCCCGCCAGAGGGGGCGCCAACGGCCCTGGAGCGGTTCGCCCATTCTCGGGTCCTTCGCCAGCTTTCTCTCCACGAAGGTGCGCACCCTTCCCGCGGCCTCCCGTCCCAGCCCTTTGAGATCTTGTCGAGTGCTGGCTTTCCAACGAACCTCGTAGGTCACGACCAGCCCAAGGAGGCCCAGAGTTCGTCGCCGCTGAGGACTTTATCCTGCGGGTCGCGGAAACGCTCCAGGGCGAGATCGTATTCAGCGCTTTCCCCCACGTAGGCCGCCACCGCCTCGCGAACCAATTGAGAGCGGGTGCGTCTCCTGCTCTTGGCCAGGCGGTCCAGGCTTTCCACCTCCTTCCTGGATAGCCTTGCCGTCACTGCAACAGATGGTTGTCTTTCGGCCATGTGTACACCTCAAATTCGAATGTATACGATTTAGTACGCACAGTCAAGGCATAGCCGCCCTCGCTTTCGCATTGGGAAAGCTATCCATCCATGAGGACGAGATTCTCCCCCGGTAAGGATTGCTTACTTCACGGCCCTGGCGAATTCCGCTTCGAGGCGCTCGGCCTCGAAGGTCTGGACGAGGGGCTCGAGGAGCATGTCCATGTCGCCGTCGAGGATGTCCGAGAGGCGGTGGATCGTGAGGTTGATGCGGTGGTCCGTGCAACGGTTCTGGGGGAAGTTGTAGGTCCGGATCTTCTCCGAGCGGTCGCCTGAGCGGACCATGGACTTGCGCGTGGCGCTGAGCTGAGCCATGCGTTTCTCCTCCTCCATCTGGAGGAGCCGGGAGCGGAGGATCTTGAGGGCCTTCGCCTTGTTCTTGATCTGGCTCTTCTCGTCCTGGCAGGAGACCACCAGGCCCGTGGGCAGGTGGGTGATGCGGATGGCGCTGTAGGTCGTGTTGACGCTCTGGCCGCCGGGACCCGAGGAGCAGAAGCGGTCGATGCGGAGGTCCTTCTCGTCGATCTGGACGTCGATCTCCTCGGCCTCGGGCAGGACCGCCACGGTGACGGCGCTGGTGTGGATCCGGCCCTGGGCCTCGGTGGAAGGCACGCGCTGGACCCGGTGGACGCCGGCCTCGAACTTGAGGCGCGAGTAGACCCTCTCGCCCGACAGGGAGCACACCACTTCCTTGAAGCCGCCGAGGTCCGTCCGGCTCTCGTCCAGGACCTCGATTTTCCAGCCCCGCCGCTCGGCGTAGTGGGCGTACATCCGGAACAGGTCCCCCGCGAAAAGGGCCGCCTCCTCGCCGCCCGTCCCTGCGCGGATCTCGAGGATGGCGTTCTTGGCATCGTTCGGATCGGTGGGCAGAAGGCAGACCATGAGGGCCCGCTCGAGCTCCTCGAGGCGCGGAGCGAGGGCCTCGGCCTCCTCGCGCCCCATGGCGGCCAGCTCGGCATCCTCTCCCGAGGCGAGTTCCTTGGCGCCCTCATAATCGGAGAGCGCCTTCCGGTAGTGGAGGTAGGTCTGCACGGTGTCGCCCAGGTCCGCGTAGGCCTTGGAGAGTTCTCGGAAGCGGGCGGAATCGCCCATCACCTCAGGCCGGCCCAGCTGATCGGCGATTTCGTTCCGCCTCTGAACGAGGCTGTCGAGGCGCGAGAGGATAGCCGGGTCCATGGAGTCTCTCCTTCCGCCTCAGGCCGCGGCGGCTTCCGCGTCCAGATCCCGCGCCTCGCTCAGGGCCTTGAGGGCCACCTCGAGCATGGAGTCGTCGGGCTCGCGCGTGGTGAGGAGCTGGAAGGCGAGGCCCGGCCAGAGGAGGGGGCGCACCCACGGGCTTTTCGGAAACTTGGCCGTGAAGCGGATCAGCTCGTAGGAGATCCCCGCGATGAGAGGCAGAAAGACGATCCGCGCCAGGGCCTTGGCCCAGAACGGGAAGGAGTGGGGGACGAGGGAGAAGACCAGGATGGACACCACCATGACGAAGAGGAGGAAGGAGGTTCCGCACCGCGGGTGCAGGCGCACGTGCCGGCGCGCGTTTTCCACCGTGAGGTCTTCCTCCGCCTCCCACGTGAAGACCACCTTGTGTTCGGCGCCGTGGTAGGCGAAGACCCTTCGGATGTCCTTCGCAAGTGAGATGCCGAGAATGTAGACCAGAAAGACCGCCACCCTCAGGGCCCCGTCCACCAGGTTGAAGCCGATGGAGTTCTGGGCCAGGGTCCAGCGCGTGGAAATGAACTGCGTGGCCACGAGGGGCAGGTAGAAAAACAGGAGCACCCCCAGCGCCAGGGAGAGCGCCACCGTAAGAACGAGGGACCAGGTGGAGGCGGCGGCGGGCTTCTCTCCCTCCTTCAATTCTTCGGCCATGGCCACTTCGGCCGAGTAGTTCAGGGCCGAGATGCCCAGCATGAGGGACTTGAAGAGAATGACCGAGCCCCGCACCACGGGGAGGTTTCCGAAGCGGCCGCGGGCGGTCTCCAGAAGCCGCTCCTTCTTGACCTGGACGTCGCCCTTCGGGTCGCGGACGGCCACGGCGTAGGTCTTGGGGAGCCGCATGAGGACCCCCTCGATCACCGCCTGCCCGCCCACCAACACGCTCCCCTCGGCCAGGAGGGGCAGAAACACCCTCCGCGTCGCCCGGGACAGGGCACCGCCGGATTCGATCATGGGAGGGACGGTCTACTCCGACTTGTTCTTGTACTTGCGGTTGAACTTCTCGATCCGGCCCGCGGTGTCCAGGTATTTCTGCTTGCCCGTGAAGAAGGGGTGGCAATTGGAGCAGATTTCCACCTTCAGGTCCTTCTTCGTGGAGCGGGTCGGAAACGTGTTCCCGCAGGCACACGTCACGGTGACTTCGTGGTATGCGGGGTGAATGGCCTTCTTCATGGAGCAAAACCTCCTAGCAAAAGAGGATTTTAGCCCAGTTTGCCCCCTCTTGGCAAGGGGATCCGGCGCAACCGGCGACACGGGCGACCGGTAACCGGAGGGAATGGGTCGGCCCGTTCCCTCTCTTCCTCTGAGGTCCGCCTCGCCTCCCGCTCTACCCGACGGTGAGGACGACCTTTCCGACGGTGCGCCGGTCCTGCATGCGGCGGTGAGCCTCGGCGGCCTTCTCCAGGGGAAGGGCGAGCCCCACGCGGGGCTTCACGACCCCCTGGACTCGCAGATCGAGCATCCGCGCGGCGGCCTCTCTCAGAAGGTCGCTGCGGGAGGCCATGTGGTAGAGGTTGAAGCCGGAGAGGGTGCGGTTCTTGTCGATCATGGCGAGGGGCGAAACCAGGAGCATGCGCCTCAAGCGCCACAAAGCGCCCAGCCGCGCGATGGCTCCGGGCTTCACCGCCGCTGCGGCCCCGAAGAGGACGTGGCGGCCGTAAGGCTCCAGGAGACCCCAGGATTTGTGGAAGGTGTCGCCTCCGATGGAGTCCAGGACCACGTCCACCCCCCGCCCCGAATCCTTCCGGATCCGCACGGCGAAGTCCTCCTGGGTGTAGAGGATGGGGACGGCCTCGGGATACTCCTCCTTCACGACGGCGGCCTTTGGTTCGCTGCTCACGGTGGCGAAGACCCTCGCGCCCGCATGCCTCAGCAGTTGGAGGCAGGCGATGCCCACCCCGCCTGCCGCGGCGTGGACGAGGACCGTCTCCCCCTCGCGGACGTGGGCCAGTTGGTGGACGGCGTGCCAGGCCGTCAGGTACTGGACCGGAAAGGCCGCCGCTTCGGGAAACCCCATGTCCTCTGGGAGTCTGAAGACGAAGGCCTCGGGCGCGGCCACCTTCTCCGCGTAGCCCCCAAAGGTGCAAAAGGCCATGACCCGGTCCCCGGGCTTGAAGGCCCTAACACCTTGTCCTGTGGCTTCCACGACGCCCGCCACCTCGATTCCGGGAACGAAGGGCGGCTTGGGCGCCGCCTTGTAGATTCCCAGCCTGGAAAGCACGTCGGCGAAGTTGACGCCGGCGGCGCGCACGTCCACGAGGAGAGTCCCGGGCCCGCACGGTGGGGCCGGGACTTCACGGACCTCCAAGAGGGAGGCGTCCCCGTATTTAGGAATGACCACGGCTTTCATGGCGGTTCCTTTCCTACCGGGCCGTCATCGGCCCCCGAACTTCGACACCAGCAGCACCGTCACGAGGGCGGTCAAAAAGAGCGCCCTCCGCATCCACAGGAGCCGGATCTCCCACGGGGATTCCCTGGGAATCCCCTTGTCCAGGGCGAAGAGAAGGCTCAGCGCAAGGAGCGTCCACAGGGCGATCCCGCCCCAGGGCTCGGGCAGGGCGGGCAGCCTGAGGATTCCCTTGGCCTCGAGCAGGGCCGAGGCGCCCGCCGCGCCGAGGAGGACGACCCCGACCCCGCAGGCCGCGCAGAGGGCTTTCGCGGTGTTCTCCGTCCAGCGCATGGCCACTCCTCGAAGGACCGCCCGAGCGCGTCAGGCGGGCTTTCTCGGGCGCATCTTCAGGGCGAAATAGGGCCTCGCCAGCGCCTTCACGGCCCTCAGGCGGGCCACGTAGAAGGCCTTCCTCCAGCTCCAGGGCACGAGGTCCCTGGCGTCATCGGGATTGACGATGAGGCTCACCTCGATATTCGGCGCCATGCCCACGGGAAGCCCCCTCTCCATGCAGGATTCGAAGACCCTCCGCATGACCACGACCATGTCCTCGAAACGGGGCGAGGGTTCGTTCTCCATCGCCGTACCCTGAAGGGGCCGGAAGATGCACACCGTGGGGAAACAGCCCAGGGAGGTGATGAAGTCGATGGCCTCCAGGGTCTTCTCCAGGGGCTCCAGGCCGGCGATGATCTCCCCCGAGTTTCGCCCCTTCCCCATCTTCTTCGCCGTGTACTCCATGGCCCGGAAGAAGGCCTCCTGGCCCACCGTGGCGGCCTTGCCGGGACAGACCCGTTCGAACCAGCCGGGGTCCTGAAACTCGTAGCAGAAGGAGAAGTGGTCCGCTCCCGCGTCGATGAGGCGGTCGTACTGGGAGAGGTCCTTCTCGGGCAGGACCTGCACGCCCACGAGGGCTCCCACCCGGTCCTTCACGGCCCGGACGTAGGGCTCCACCGTCTTCAGCCCCCCGCCCGCCTGGTCCCCCGAGTTGAAGTGGACGAAGGTGACGCCGCTCTCCCGCTTGGCGGCGAGGGCCGTTTCCACCACGTCCTGAATGTCCTTTTCGGCCTCCTCCGTGACCCCCACGTTGAGGCCCGTGGCGCAGAAGCGGCAGTTGAGGGAGGGCCGGGCGGACCAGAACTGGCAGACCCTCCCCACGTAAATTCCCAGGTAGGTCCCCTGGAGGACGCCCACCTGGCTCATGAGGGTCCCGCGGGAGGTCCGCCGGCCGTACCAGGAGGGCTGGGCCGGCAGGCGCACGGGATAGATGAGTCCCTCCTCTCGGGCGTCGGACACGGCGTAGCCCCCGTCCCGCCGCTCGAGAGAGTAGGGAGAAGACGCCGCGAAGGGCTCTTCCACCGGCACGTTGACCCAAATCGTCTTGTGGGCCGCCGGGAGACACAACTCGAGGCCCGATCCCAACCCCGCCCGCACCTTGGCCAGAAACCGGGCGTCCCCCTCCACGGCGCGAGGATCCACGCGGATGCCCTTGCAGAGAAGATCGATCTCGAGTTCGGCAGGATTCAGAGGTCGCATCCGGCCCTCCTTCCCGGTCCAGCATACAGGGAAACCGCCCCTCGGAAAAAGGAACCGTTGAGGACCGGGAGCGCCGCCCGAACCGTCTCGAAACCTCCGGCCCTTTCTCTCCGTATAAAGAAGTTTGCAATCATCCGCGGCAGTCCCCATGGGAGTCGGCGGGGAGGGAATGCGGCGGCCGTTCATCGGAACGTTGCGCATGAATCGGAAAGGAGAATCGGGCATGACGTGGAAGAGGCGTTTCGCGGCCCTCTGCGTGCCTTTGCTGGCCGTGGGCATCTCCGCGGCCTTGCGGGCGGAGGGCTTCAAGGATCTGCAGGGAAGGGTCGTCGAAAAGACCCTGCCCAACGGGTTGAAGGTGATCATCCTGCCGAGGCCCTCGGCCCCCGTGGCCTCCTTCGTGACCTACGCCGACGTGGGCGGCGTGAACGAACAGCAGAACGCCACGGGGCTCGCGCACATCTTCGAACACATGGCCTTCAAGGGCACCACCTCCGTGGGCACCAAGGACATCGAGAAGGAACTCGCCGCCATGAAGGCGGAGGACGAGGCCTTCCTGGCCCTCCGCGCCGAACGGAACCGCCGGCCTGCGCCCGATCCCGAGCGCCTGAAGTCCCTGGAAGCCGCCTTCAAGGCCGCCCAGGAAGAAGCCCAGAAGTACTCGGAAACGGGCGAGTTCGACAAGATCATCGAACGCGAAGGCGCCCAGGGCATCAACGCCTTCACCGCCTTCGACCAGACCGTCTACTTCTATTCCCTGCCCTCCAACAAGGCCGAGCTCTGGGCCGCCCTGGAGGCAGACCGCTTTTCCAACCCCGTCCTGAGGGAGTTCTACAAGGAAAAGGACGTGATCATGGAGGAGAAGCGAATGGGGGAGAGCAGCCCCACCGGCCGCCTCTTCGACGACTTCTTCCCCGTGGCCTACAAGGCCCACATGTACCGCTCCTTCGTCATCGGGCACATGAGCGACCTGCAGCACATCTCCCGACAGGACGCCATGAACTGGTTCAACACCTACTACCGCGCCAGGAACCTCACCTGCGCCGTGGTGGGGGACGTGGATCCGGGGGCCCTGCTACCCGTGCTCGAAAAGCACCTGGGCCGGATCCCGGCGGGCGTCAAGCCCGAGGGGCCGGTCACCGTGGAGCCTCCCCAGCGGGCCGAAAAGCGCGTCATCATGGAGGACAAGGCCCAGCCCTTCCTCGTGATCGGCTACCACCGCCCCGCCGTGACCCATCCCGACAGCGCCGCCTACGAGGCCCTGGCGGACATCCTGGGCGGAGGCCGGTCCTCCCGCCTGTACACCGCCCTCGTCAAGGAGAAGAAGCTCGCCGTGCAGACGGCCTCCATGCCCACCATCGAGGGCGAGAAGTACCCCGGCCTCTTCGTGATCTTCGCCGTGCCCAACAAGGGCAAGAGCAACGCCGAGTGCGAGGCCGCCATCTACGCGGAGCTGGACCGCCTCCAGAAGGAACCGGTGACCCAGGAGGAGCTCGACGGCGTGAAGGCCCGGGCCAAGATGAAGTTCATCGACTCCATCGACTCCAACGTGGGCCTGGGCATCCAGCTCGCCATGGCGCAGAACGTCCACGGGGACTGGCGCGAGATGTTCAAGGCCCTGGACAAGATCGACGCCGTGACGGCGGAGGACATCCAGCGCGTGGCCAAGACCCTCTTCCTGAAATCCAACCGCACCGTGGGCCTCATCGAGACGGTCCCCGACCCGGCGAACTGAGGAGGCTGCCATGGACATCACGAAAAGGAAACCCCTGTTTGGCGCCCTCGCCCTGCTCCTCGCCGCGCCCGTCCTCGCGGCGGGGGCCCAGAAGCCCCGCCCCATCGACGCCCTGAAGTATCCCAAGCTGAACGAAATCAAGATGCCCGCGGTGGAGCGCGTCCAGCTTCCCAACGGCCTCAAGGTGATCCTCGTGGAGGACCACGAGCTTCCCGTCATCCAGATGCGCGCCCTGGTCCGCGGCGGCAAGGTGGCCGAGCCCGCGGGCAAGACCGGCCTGTCGGACCTCTTCGGCGAGTCCCACCGCACGGGCGGCGTGCAGAGCCTGAGCGGCGACAAGGTGGACGAGTTCCTGGAGCGCATCGGCGCCTCCATCGAGTCCGGCGTTTCGGACGCGTACGGGTCCCTTTCCGCCAAGACGCTCAAGGAGAACTTCGACCAGGTCCTGCCGCTTTACGTGGAGTTCCTGGCCTCCCCGGCCTTCGCCGGGGACAAGGTGGACCTGGCCAAGACGCACCTCAACAGCGTCATCGCTCGGCGCAACGACGAGGTGATGAACATCGCCCGGCGGGAGATCCTCAAGGTCATCTACGGAGCCGGCTCGCCTTACGCCCGCCAAATCGAATACGCCGACGTGGAGAACCTCTCCCGGGAGGACCTCCTCGCCTTCCACGGCGCGTACTACCGGCCCGATAACGCGCACCTCGCCGTCTGGGGCGACTTCGACACGGCGGCCATGAAGGACAAGCTGGCCGCGGCCTTCGCCTCCTGGAAGGCCTCCGGCCCCCGGCCCGAGATCCCCGAGCCCTTCCTCTTCCCGCCCGAGCCCTCGGTGAACTACATCGAGAAGAAGGACATCGAGCAGACCTTCCTCTTCGCCGGCCTCCTGGGGCTCCGCCTCGACGATCCCGACTTCCCGGCGGTCAACATGCTTTCCGAGATCCTCGGCGGGAGCATGGCCTCGCGTCTCTTCACCCAGATCCGCACCCTCAAGGGCCTGGCTTACGGAGCCGGCGGGTTCATGGTGCCGGCCTACGACCACCCCGGGGCCTTCTACTTCTTCACCTCCACCAAGCCCTCCACCACGGCCCTGGCCCTGGAGACCCTCCTCGACGAGTTGAAGAAGATCCGCGTCGAGCCCGTCACCGACGAGGAGCTGGACCGGGCCAAGAAGGGCTACCTCAACTCCTACGCCTTCGAGTTCGATTCCACGGACAAGATCGTGAACCGGCTCCTGACCTACGACTTCTACGGATACCCCGCCGACTTCAACGCCCGCCTCCGCGACGCCATCGAGAAGGTGACGAAGGACGACGTCCTCGCCGCGGCCAAAAAGCACCTGCGGGTCGAAGACCTGGCCGTCATCGCCATCGGGATTCAGGAGAAGTTCGACCGGCCCCTCTCGGAGTTCGGACCGGTGAAGACCCTGGACATCACGATCCCCGATCCGCCGGCCAAGGAGACCCTCCCCGAGGCCACGCCCGAGGCCCTCGAGCAGGGGAAGGCCCTCCTCCGGAAGGCCGCCGCCGCCAGCGCCGAGAAGGCCCTGCGCTCCTTCAACGACCTCACCACCACCGGCAACGTCTCCGTCCACTCCCCCATGGGGGCGATGGACCTCAAGGTCAAGACCGTCTTCGCCCTGCCCGGCCGCTCCCACAGCACCATCGAGACGCCCATGGGAACCATGGCCCAGGTCTTCGACGGCAAGAATGCGTGGATGGCCGTGGGGAACCAGCACCGCTTCCACCCCGCCTCCACCGCCGAGGAAATGAAGCAGGGGATCTGGCTGGACGGCGGCTTCGTCCTCCTGTGGCAGGCCCTCCTCGACGGCAAGGTCGAGGCCCAGGCCCTCGGCAAGACGACCTTCGAGGGTCAGGAAACCGAGGAGGTCTACCTCCGGGCCCCCGCGGAGAAGGTCCGCCTCTACCTCTCCCCCGACGGAAAGACCGTCCTCGGCGCCCGCCGCCGGGTCCTGACCCAGGAGGGACCCAAGGTCATGACCGAGATCTTCTCCGACTACCGGGATGTCTCCGGCCTCCAGATCCCCTTCAAGACCGTGCAGAAGGATGGCGACAAGGAGGTGGGCGTGCAGGTCATCCAGACGGCGGTCGTCAACGCCGGCTTCGCTCCCACCCTCTTCGAGAAGCCCGCGGCGGCCGAATCCAAGTAACCCGCGGCCGGCCCGCCGGACCGCACCGACAGCAAGAAACGCCCCGCCCCTTGGGCGGGGCGCTTCCGTATCCGGGGGGGCCTACTTCACCACGATCTCCGCCCGGGCCGAGTGCCCCCGGCCGTCCCGGACCTCCACCACGTGCGTCCCCCGTGTCAGGGGCCAGTCCAGGCTCCCGTCGGAGGAGGCCCGCCCCACCTCGGCGCCGTCTACGAGCCAGAGGAGGGTGCGGGGAGGGCCCTCCGCCGCCGCGCGGAAGGGTAGGGTCTGAAAACCCGGGCGGAGGGTGGGGTCGAGGAGGTAGACGGCCCCCGCGGGAGGATTGAGCAGGACCAAGGGTGGCGCCGACGCGCGGCGCTCCCCCCCCGGCGGAGGCGGAGCAGGCAGGGCCGTGGCGCCCTCCTCGAGCCGGCCGGCGCTCCGCGCCCAGGACCGGTACTCGGAGGGCCAGGCCACCGTTCCACCCTTTCCATGCCACGAGCACGAGACCGGCGCGGCGGACGGAGGAAGCCATTCCCTCTCCACCCGCGGGCACAGGGGCGAAGCGGTCAGCCCAGAAAGGGCGCAGATTTCGAGGGGGGAGAGCCCCTCCGGAAGGTCCGCGAGGGGCGGGTCCGCGGGCCCGGGCAGGCGCCCCGTCGCCCGCCGCTGGGCGGCCACGAGCACGTCGTGAAAGAGGGGCCCGGCGCCGGTCACGCCGGAGGAGTTCACCAGGGGCGTCCGGTCGAAGTTGCCCACCCACACCCCCACCGTGACTTCCCGCGTGAAGCCCACGCACCAGTTGTCCCGGTAGGCCTGGGAGGTGCCCGTCTTGACCGCGACGGGGAAGGGAAAGTCCAGGCTCCCTCCCGAACCGAAGGCCCACGCCCTCGCCGAGGGGTCGCTCAAGACATCGGCCGCCCAGAAGGCCGCGCGGGGAGAGAGGATCCGACGGGGTTCGGCGGGGGCCGGGGAAGTGGACGAGCCGTCGCTCCACCGGACGCGCCGCACGAGCCGAGGCGGGAGGTAGAGGCCGCCGCGGGCCAGGGCCGCGTAGGCGGCGGCCACCTCGTCGAGGCGGACCTCGGCGTCCCCGAGGGTGAGCCCGAAGCCGTAGAAGTCCGCGTTCCGGTCCAGGGTCGAGAACCCCGCCGCCCTCAGCAGGCCCAGGAGGTCCGCCACGCCGACCTTGGAGAGCAGGTACACGGCGGGGACGTTCTCCGAACCCGCCAGGGCGACCCGCGCCCGCATGGGGCCCCGGAAGACGCCGTCGTAGTTGCGGGGAGCGTAGAGGACGCCCTCCTGGGCCGTGGGGAAATGGGAGGGCACGTCGGGCAGGACCGAAGCCGGCGTGAAGCCCTTCTCGAAGGCCAGGGCGTAGGTGAAGGGCTTGAGGGCCGACCCCGGCTGGCGCGGGGAGGCGGCGCCGTCGATGGCCCCACCGTGGGCCCCGTCGAAGTAGTCCCCGGAGCCCTCGTAGGCCAGGACCTCGCCCGTCTCGTTGAGGAGGACCACCACGGCCGCGTTGTGGGCGCCATGGGCGAGGCGGGCTTCCCGACCGGCCGCCAGGATTCCCCGGACGTCGCCCTGCAGGTCGAGGTCCAGGGCCGTCTCCACCCTGGAGGCCCTGCGCCCTTCGAGGCCGCCAAGGACCCGCTCCACGAAGTGGGGCGCAAGGAAGGGGCGGTCCGGACGGCCCACCTTCAGGCGCTCCCTCAACGCCCGGCCATGGTCCTCCCCATTCAGGAACCCCAGGGCCCTCATGCGGCCCAGCACCCACCGCTGGCGTCCCAGGGCGGAGTCCAGGTTCTTGTAGGGGTCGAGGGCCGTGGGGCGCTGGGGCAGCCCCGCCAGGAAGGCGGCCTGGGCCGGAGTCAGGTCTTGGGGCGAACAGCCGAAGTAACCCCGGCTCGCCGCCGAGGCCCCCACGAACTGGTTTCCGTAGGGGGCCAGATTCAGGTAGAGGGCCAGGATCTCCCGCTTGGAAAGCCGGTGCTCCAGGCGGAGCGCGTAGACCATTTCCCTCAGCTTGCCGCCCACGGTGCGCGGCCGGCCCATGAGCCGCTTCACGGCCTGCTGGGTGAGGGTGGAGCCCCCCTCCTTGATCCGCCCCGCCTTCGCGTCGTGCCAGAGGGCCCGGCCGAGGGCCAGCGGGTCCAGGCCCGGGTGGAGGAAGAAGCGCCCGTCCTCGGCGGCCAGCGTGGCGTTTACGAGAGTTGCCGGCAAGGAGTCGGGCGCCAGCCACGCGCTCCGGCCCTCCCGCTCGGAAAGGCTCTCGTAGAGGGGAGCGCCGCGGCGGTCCACCACCTGGGTGGACTGGTGGGCGGAAGGGTCCAGGAAACCCTCGGGGAGAGGCCCGCAGCGCAGCCACAGGACGAGCGGGATAGACGCCAGAAGGAATGCCGCCGCGGCCCTCGCCCGCCTGGATCTCGCCAGGTGTCCGAACCTCTTTGCGGCGCCGCCCATGGTCTCTTTATCTGGGACGGGGAGGGGTTGGCCCCTTCCCGCCCAGCGCCCGGGGGGGCAGAGCCCACCGCGGGGGGCTCAGGCGCAGGCAGACCCGCGGCTTCGCCCATGGTGTCCACCCATCCTCACTTCGAAGAAGTCCCTTGCACATGTCCGATACTTCCGTCCGGAGCAATAGTGTACACGCTCGCGGTCTGCTACTCTTGCACAAAGGTCCCGCCTGGGGGGACCCGAAAGGGGGAACGGGAGATGAAGCGATGGGTGGCGGGGGCGTGGCTGTTGGGCGCGATTGTATGGGGTGCGGGGCTCGCTGTTCGTGGCCAGACGGGTGGCCCCCTCCCCGCCGACCGGAGCCAGACTATTGAAGGCCTTCTGGACGAGAGCCGGTACCAGGAAGCCCTGACCTCCGCCGAGGAAGGCCTGAAGGCCGACCCCTCGAACCCGGACTTCGGCCTGGGAAAGATCCGGGCCCTCCTCGGCCTCGGCAGGCCCCTCGAGGCGGCCCGCCTGGCCGTCCCCCTGGCGGGACGCCACCCGGACCGCCCCGAGTTCCGCTTTCTCGCCGGCGAATCGGCCTTCCATCTCGCCATGGTCCCCCAGGCCGTCCAGCACTGGTCGGCCCTCTTCTCCGTTCCAGGCTGGTCGGAGACGGCCTGCCGGAGGGCCGTGAACGCCCTCCTCGCCACCGGCAAGGAGGCCGAGGCCAGGGCCCTTCTGAACGAGACCCTGGCCCGGTTCGAGAAGCCCCCCGTCGGAATCCTGCGGCTGGCGCTCAGCCTCGCCCTCAAGGGCGAGGAGGGAGTCCGGCTCGCCGACCGCCTCCTTCTGGCCGATCCCGCCAACAAGGAGGAGTACGAGGGACTCAAGCGCCTGTACGCGTCCATCGGAAGCGCATCGCTCTTCGAGGAGAAGCTCGAAGCCGCCTATCCCGTCGTCCTCCCCCTGAAGGAAAAGTCGGAGTTCCGCGACATTTCCTCCCTCACGTGGGGCTCGGGCGACATCGGCACGGCGGGCGTCACCACCTCCACCCGCGTGGTCACGCCCGTGGCGGTGAACGGGACCAAAGAAAAGCTCATGCTTCTCGATTCGGGGTCCGACCTGTGTCTCGTGAGCCCCAAGTGGGTCGAGGAACTGGGCCTCAAACCCGTGGCCACGGCCGAGTACCTCGGGCTGGGCATCGAAGGCTCCCAGACGTCGAAGTGGGTCCTGCTGGATTCCGTGAGATTCGGCCCCCTCACCCTCCGCCACGTGCCCGCCATGGTCATCAGCGAGAAGGAGGACTTCTTCAAGGAGGTGGGCGGGATCATCCCCCTCTCGCTCCTCCGCCGCCACGGCATCCTCTACGACCGCCGGCACAGCAAGCTCGTGCTCCACCCCGCCGGCACCGACCCCAAGGCTGCCCTCGGGCCCGACGCCTTCAAGGTCAAGTCCCTCTGGCCCTACGACCGGCCCTTCGTGGAGACCTCGGTCAACGGAAGGCCGGGGTGCTACTTCCTCGTGGACACGGGCGCCTACGCCACCTTCATCGCCGCCGAGAGGGCCAGGGAGGTGAACGTCACCATCAACTCGGCCCGCTTCGGCTCCCAGATGGGCTCCGGCCTGTCGGGCGCCTTCGCCTCGGGCGTGGCCGCCGACGTCACCATGGTCCTGGGCAACACCCGGCTCAACATGCAGACCGTGCAGGTGACCCCCCTGGGCGGAGGCTGGGGGCTCCCGTCCTACGGGATCCTCGGCCGCCGAGACGTCCTCGACCTTTTCGCCATGTGGTTCGACTACCCGTCCAACACCGTCGCCTTCGCGCCCTACGACAAGTAAGCCAGGGGGGGGAACCGGCCACCGACGCCCGCGGTTGGGTTGCCATTCCCTGGTCTATCCCGAGCCGGTCTTTGACGGAGCAGGGAGGCGGACGAGTGGATGACGTTCTCTGCTTCGAACGTCGTACCGAACGAGGCGGTTGTCCTTGTCCAGAAGGAGCACACTCTCCAGGAGCCCTTCGCGTTCGGGCGACATCCGGCGCCCCTCCGCCAGGGGATAGCCTTGATGGATGCGCAGGCCGTGGATGGGCTCCGCGGTTGCACAGGCCGGATCTGCGACGTACGCATCGCCCTCAGAGATTCTGCCCTTCTCGGGGCCGGACCCGAGGAGGATGTTCCCTCCTGCGAGTTCATCCACCGGACTGAACTTTAAGCGGGGGGGGAGGGGAATGGACTTCAAGAGCGATCCTTCCGGCGAAAACACGCGCAGGACATCGGAGGCCTCCCCGCGAGACCTCGCCGTGCAGACAATCCGGCCGTCGGCGAGCACGAGGGGCCAGACACGCTCTTGGCCCTCCAGAAGGTGAACCTTTTTCACCCCCGTGGATCCATCATGGAGGTCGAGGCCCCGAGCGTCCTTCGGGCCCGAGCGGACGACGATCGAATCCCCGGTCGGCACAGGCCAGAAGAAATAGAAGGCGGTATCCAGGGTACCCGTCCGGGTCAGCGTTCGGCTGGGGACATCAAAGCGCCAGAGGTCGACGTGGGCCGTATCCAGAAGGGGGGTGGAGGGCCAACCCGGGCGCCTCCTGCTCCGGTCCCGAATCCGCGAGTAGAGTCGGACCCGGTCCTCACTCTCGAAGCGCCCGCTGAGCCAGAGGTCCGCATCCGCTCCGACGCGGAAGGAGGCCAAGGAACTCCCGTCATCGGCATCCAGGACCTGACCTTCCCCCCCCGTCAGAAAGAGAAGGCGCTTCCCAAAAGGCGAGAACGTCACGGCGCCTCTACTGGGCTCATCCCATCCATCCGCAGGCCCCAAGATCTCCCATTTCCTTTCTCCAGAGAGAGTTCGGCAGGTGAGTAACCAATGCGCCCCCTCTTGGGACCATCGATTCTCGATGAAGGCGACGAATTTTCCATCGGGGGAGATGGCGGCGTCCCCCCACCCGGTTGTGGACCAGCTCAGGCGGCGATGCCCCCCCTCCCGTGCGTCCAGCAGATAGGTGGGGAGGCCCAGCCAATCCTTGCCGACGTGGCTTCCCGAGAGGAGCCACCAGCGGCCATCGGGAGAGCGTTCGCCCATGGTGAGCCGCTGCAGGTGCTTCGGACCCCGCGTCTCGACATAAGCCCAGCCGGCCCCTAGAAGGAGGAGGGCGGAAAACAGGGATGCCCCGAGGGACAGGGAGACCGCCGTCCTCGCCCGCCGCGCATCCGTGCGGCCCCGAACCACCAGAAGGAAGGTGCCGACCAGAGCCCCAAGGAAGACGATCCCCAGGACGAAGAGATAGACATAGCGTGCGCCGGGGAAATGAAGGGTGACCGGGCTTGACAGGCTGAGGATGCCCGCCACGAACAACACGCCAGCCATTAGGGCGTCCAAGGCCAGCCAGCGCGAGGGAATGCGAAGGATGGACCAGAGGCAGATGGAGGCGGCGTACAGAGCCAGCAGGGCGAGCACAGCGGATCCATAGAGGCCGGCGGGCGTAAGAAGGTAGTCGCCGATTCCATGCAGATACGCCGGATTGATCACGGTGAAATCTCGAAGCAGGCCTTCCCCCAGGAGCGTCACCGGCGCCAGTGGGAGGACCGCCATAGAGAGGACCACGGAAAATCCCCCTAGGAAGCGGCCCGCCCAGATGGCCCAACCGGAAACGGGCCGAGCAAAATCGAAGCCTATTTTTCCAGAGCTCAGGTCATTAGGAATTACGGAGGCCCCAACGGCCAGGGCGCCGAAACCGCCCAAGAGGACTGAAAAGGTAGCCGCGGCGAGGTTGGCCACGTCCATGAAGCCGTATCGGCGCAGAATTCCTCCGAGAAGGACGGCCACCAGGCCCGACGCGAGCCCTGCTGCAAAAGCGGCCTTGCGCAGAAGCACTTCCCGCATATAGACGGCGGCGAATCCCCTCATGGGGCACCTCCTTCCTCGCCGGTGAGGGCGATGAAGATCTCTTCGAGGGACATTTCGGAGGCTTCGGCGGCGGCTACCCCCGGAGAGGAGGCGAAGCCGTGGAAGGCCGTCTCTTCGTAGGCGGCGACGACGGACTCCTCGCCGAAGGCCGTCCGGCGGACGAAGACCGGTTCGAGCGGACGGAGGGCCGCCTCTCCCGCCTCCTTCTCCCGCCGGAAGGAGAGCCGGCGGAAACGCGCCTTGAGACCCTCCAGCGGCTCGTCGAGGAGAAGGCGCCCCTCCCTCAGAAAGGCCACGCGGTCGGCGATGGACTCGACCCCCGAGAGGTCGTGGCTGGAGAGGAAAACCGCGGCGCCCCGATCGGCTAGGTCGGCCACCAGTTCCTCGAAGAAGGCCTTCCGGGCCACGGCGTCCAGGCCCAGCGTTGGATCGTCGAGGACGAGCAAGTCCGGGCGGTGGGCCAGGGCCAGGGCCAGCATGGCGTGGCCTTTTTGCCCCTTGGAGAGGCTTCCGAAGGGAACGCCGAGCGGGACGCCGAAGCGCTCCAACCGATCCTCCGCTCCCTTTCCGTCCCACGTGCGGTAGAGGCGGGAACAGAAGGCGAGCAGGTCCCGCACCGAGAGGTCCTCGGGCGCGTCGGGCGTTTCGGGGACCACGCCGACCCGCTCCAGGAGTTCGTGGCGGTGCTTCCAGGCATCCTTGCCCCAGAGAAGGGCCTCGCCCTCCTGGGCCTTCCGCATGCCCAGAAGGACCCGGATCAGCGAGGTCTTCCCCGCGCCGTTGCGCCCGAGGAGGGCCGTCACCTCCCCGGCGGGGACCGAGAGACTCACCCCCTTCGCGGCCACCGCCTTTCCATAGCGTACGGTCACGCCCCTGAGCTCCAGGGCGTTTTCCGCGCTTGCCGCTTCCGTCATCGCTCCTCCCCCTTTCCGGCCAGCCGCCCCCACTGGACTTCCAACGCCGACGACGCTTCCTCGAGTTCCGCCCCCACCGACAGGGCCTGGGCGGCGTACCGCCGCGCCCCCTCTTCCAGGCCCCTGCGGCGCTCGGCCCTTCCGGGCTGGGGGAGTTTCGCCGCCACGAAGGTCCCCTCCCCGCGGCGGACCTCGAAGAGCCCCGCCTCCACCAGGCGCTGGCAGGCCTTGACCACCGTGGCGGGGTTCACCCTCAGCTCCCGGGCCAGCTCCCGGACGGAGGGAACGCCCCCCCCCGGCCGGAGCAGGCCCGCGGCCACCAGCCCGCGAAGCCCCTCCTCGATCTGCCTCCAGAGGGGCACGGCGGACCTCGGATCCACCTTCAGCCTCGTGCTCACCGTCTCACCTCCCACCCGGCCCGGCCGCGCCATGTGTATTAGTGTAGTAATACACTAATGCGGCCCGAGGCGATTGTCAAGGGGGGTGGAGGGAAGAGGGAAGGCGGAAGGGGCATGGGGGATATGGGATTTCGGACTTGAGATTTGGGATTTCGGATTTGGGATCATGCCTGTCCAAGATCTTTTTGCGCGTCTGAGGAAGGCGCGTCCCGGCGCCGGTGGGCTGGAGGGGTCCGGCCCCCCGGCAAGGAAGCCGAGGCGGCTGCGACGCAGGCGTACTGGGATGTACGTCGAGGAGCGAGCCGCCCAAGGCTGACGCCGCAATCGGTCCGGCGCCGCCGGCGCAATACCAGAGTGGACGGGCATTCCAGCACGAGGCCGGGCCTGGAGCCCGAAGGGCGGTGGAGGGGCTGAGGCCGGATCGCGGCCGGGCTGCCTGGAGGCGCCCGGACCAGCCCCTCCGTGCCGCGCCAAGGGCGCGGCCAGGGCCCGGCCGACGTTCGCAGGAGACACGCTGCTTGATTTCGGACACGCATGATTTCGGATTTCGGATTTCGGATTTGGGGAAAGGGATGCGGGAGACAGGTCTCTTTTCGCCCCCTCTTCTCCCTGTTCTCCCGTTCCCTACCGCCCTTCCACCCTACTCACCTACTGACCTACTGACCTACTCACCTACTCACCCACTCACCCACTCGCCTCCCCACCTCGACTCACCTCGGCGCGAGGTAGTCCACGGCGAGGCGCCAGATTCCCGCGGAGTCTCGACGCCAGATGCGCGCGAAGACCATGGCCCGCGGCTCGTCCTGGCCGGCCGCCGGAGGGACGGTGGCGATGCCCGCCACGAGGGTGAGGTCTTTCGACGAGGCGGGCCACACGAGTGAAGCGGTCCAGGAGGCCTGCCCGGAAGCCGGGCGGAGGGCCTCGGCGAGGGCTTCGGGGCCCGAGGCGGGCAAAGCCCCCTCCCGGAAGACGGCCACGTCGGGCGCGGCCAGGGCGGCGGCCGCCGCCACGTCGTTTCCTTTCAGGGCCGCCGTGAAGGCGTGGTCCGCGTCCAGGGCCTTCCGATCCGCGCTTTCCTCCATCGCGGCCTGGAGGGAGAGAAGTTCCGCCGCTCCACCGGGCAGCGGACCGGAACAGGGATGGCCCACACCCGTGTCGAGGAGGAGCGTCCAAGGCCCTCCTTTCTCCCGCTTCCAGATCGAGAGGTAGCGGCCGCAGGCGTCCGGCGAGGGGGACTTGGGGTCCTTCCGGTATTCCCAGGGACCGAAGGTGTAACCGAGGTCCGCCGCACGGGAGACCTCCACCCTCTGGGGCGCCCAGGCGAGGAGGCCGGGCTGGGGCGGTCTCTCCTCGTACCAGCGCCGGGCCGCCACGGGGCCCGGACGAAAGACGACGGCCTCCTCGGCCAGCACCCCCAGAAAAGCCTCCCGGATCCCCTTCTCCGCGGCGGCGCGGGCGAAGGCGTGTTCGGCCGCCTCCAGAGACGCCGCGGGCGAGGGGGAGGGCGCCTGCCCCGCGGCCCGCGTCAAGGCGACGAGCGTGAATCCGGCCATCACGACAGCCCGCTTCAGGTCCATGAATCGCCCTCCCTTTTCTTCGTCCCCGGTCCGAGTCCGGGCGACGGGAATCGGCCGCTACTCGCCGACTTCGATCTGGTCCGTGGCGGTCCTTCCGAAGACCTCGGGCTCGTACATTTCCTCGGCGCGTGCGGGCGCCGTCCGGTAGGACCCCGGCGTCGTGGCGCGGCAGACGTAGGAGAAGACGTGCTTCCCCTCGGAGAGCCGCGTGGCGAAGAGGAGCACGCGATCGTCGTGCCGCTCCACGTGGTCGAAGCCGCCCCGGCGCCACCAGGCGGTCCAGTCGTACCCGGCGTCCTCCTCCCCCGGAGCGTTCTGGGCGCGGACGAGGTCCCGCGCCGTCGTGGCGAACCAGGATTCCACGGGCTCGAAGCCCGCGGGAAGCGGGTCCGTCACGGCCACGTACCGCCGCTCCTTGGTCAGGTCGAGGGTGATCGTGACGCGCACGAGGGACCCGGCCTTGAAGGTCCGGGAGGGCTCCGCGCCCCCCTTCTCCGTGAAGGGCTCGTAGGTCCGGGCCACCCGCATCCCCGCGTCCAGACCCTCCTGGAAGAGCGTGTCCACGGCGTACTTGAGGCGGGCCGCGTAGAAGAGCGTCCCCGTTCCCTCCTTCTTGAAGGCGAGGGGAAGCCGCGTTCCCGCCGGGCCCCGGGCCAGGATACCGGGCATGGGCAGGGACTTTTTCCAGGCCTGGGCCGACCGTCCCTGGAAGCCCTTCGAGGCGACCGGGTCCCCGCCGAGGGAGACGAGGGCCGTGAAATCGGGGATCTCCTTTTCATAGGCCCGGTAGTAGTCCACCAGAGACTCCATGCACAGGGCGTTCTCCTGGGTGTTGCCCCAGCGGCCCTTCTCCCGGACCTTCAGGAGCCACCGGACCATCCGGGTCACGAGTTCCTCCCGCGAGGGCTCCTTCACGAAGGTCCTCAGAACGATGGCCGTGGAGCGCACGTTCGAGTTCCAGAACCAGAGCAGGTACGGGTCCGAGAGTTCCTCCACGTGGGCCGACCCGCCCTCGGGAAGGATGGCGTTGTCCATGCGCTTGAGGAGGGAGGCGCGCTCCGACTCGAAGCGGCCGGAGGCCCGCATGGCGTCGGCGAGGTAGGCCAGGGCGAAGACCGGCATGCGGTCCGCGTAGCCGTGGAGCCGAGTGAGGTGGCTGTCCACGTTGCGGCCGCCCTCGGAGAGGACCTTGACGGAGAAGGCCTGCCACGCGGTGTAGGCGGGCCACCACCCCTCGTTACCCGGGTGGGGACGGTTCAGCTCCCCTTCGAGGTAGCCGTAGCCCTTCTGGAGGACCGCGGGATTCACCGCGTAGCCCAGCCCCTGGGCCCTCTGGTAGACGTGCAGGACGTAGCTCGTCAGGTAAGCGGAGGCGTAGAAGCAGGGGTCCCCCTTCCAGTAGACGAACCCCCCGTTCTCGCACTGGTAGGCCTCCAGGTCCTTGAGGGTCCTCTGCGAGATGGAGCGCAGTTTTTCCGGCTCGATGCCGGGAAGCGAGAAGGCGTCGCCGAGGTCCGACGCGAGGACCAGGGCCAGGGCGCAAGAGGACCTCTGCTCGGCGCAGCCGTAGGGATAGTCCACGAGGTAGCGCGCGCCCTCGCCCAGGCCCACCAGGGCCGTGGAAGAGAGTTCGAGGTCGAGGCCTCCGAAATCGGCCACGGCGCCCGGGGGGACCTCCAGGGCCTCGGCGGCGTCGGGCCGGGCCTGGCCGTAGGCGGCCACCACCTCGGGGGAAACGAGAAGCTCCACGGGAAGGGACTCTTCCAGGGCATCCGCCTCGCCCTCGAGCCGGGCCTCGAGCCGCAGGCGGGCCCTTCCCACGCCCACGGCCTCAAAGGCGAAGCGGGCCTCGGCTGGGGCTCCCGGCGAGACCTCCACGTTTGTCTCCGCCGGCCCGGTGATCTTCAGGCGCTCGGGATCGAGGCTCCTCGCCGTGACGCGCACCGTGCCGGGCTCCTTCATTCGGCTGTGGACGACGCACCCGAAGGAGGCCCGGTCCTTCAGGGCGAGGAACCGAGGGAAGGCGGGCAGGAGGAGGAGGGGCTTGCTCGTGCGGATTTCGCGCTGGGCCCACCCGAAGCGCGAGGCCTTGTCCTGGGCCACGGCCATGATGCGATAGGTGGTGAGTCCGTCTGGTAATGTGACTTCTGTGGTCACCTTTCCACGGGAGTCGGTGACGAGGGAGCCCAGGTAGAAGGCGAGCACGCGGAAGTCCTTCCGGATCGTCCCCGGGCCGTCCTCGGCGCCTCCCCCTCCGCCCTCGTCGGCGCCCTTGGGCGTCAGCACGCGGCGGGAGACGATGCGCTGGCGGGAGTCCTGGGTGAGGACCTGAAGGGCCTTGGGCACCCAGACCTCGGGGAGCAGGTCGGGGGTCTTGTACCCCGTCAGGGAGAGGACGCCGTAGTCCACCGCCCAGAGGGTGACTTCGGCGGCGTCGGGCTTCCCGGCGGGATCGGAGACCGCCACCGTGACCTTGGCCCGGGCGGCGGGCCGGTACTCCTCGCGGTCCGTTTCGATGGACACGGCGAGCCGCTTGGAGCGGTCCTCCACCTTCAGCTCCACCATCCCCATCCGGAAGGAGGGCTTTCCCGGGTCGCTCGCGTCTTCGGTGGTGAAGGCTTCCGTGCGGCCCTTCACGAGAAGGACCGATACGAAGACGTTGGGGACGTGTTCCTCGCCGATGGGGACCTCCACCGTCTGCTGGGTGGAGGTGAGGTCGAAGACCTTCCGGGTTCTCACGCCCTCGCGCTCCGTCGTGAGCAGGGCCTTGGCCTTCTCCCAGGGCGACTTGATCAGAATGCGGGCCGTCTCGCCGGGCCGGTAGGTCTTCTTTTCGGGGACGAGGTCCATGCGATTGTGGTCGTACCGCTCCCAGGCCGTGTACCCCGCGCCCAGGGCGTAGAAGGAGACGGAGGAGGAGGTCCGGCGGCCGGAGGCGTCCCCCGCCTCGCCCTTGAGGAGGTAGTAGCCACCTTCGAGGACGGGGATCCGGACGGGAACCGGCTCTGCGGCCGTCTCCGCTTCGCCCGTCCACTTCTCCACCTCCCGCCTCTCGCACTCCCAGGTGTAAAAGCCGTTGCCCTCGGCGCGGCGGACGCTGTGCCACTGCACCTGGACCAGGGACAGGCGCACCGTCACGCCCGGGACGGCCAGGCCGTCCAGCCCCGCGGCCACCACCTCGTTCTCCAGCTCCTTGCCCGCGTCCACGAAATAGCCGGGGCGGCGAAGGCCCACGAAGAAGGGCGCCGGATAGACCGGAAGGGAGGCTCGGCCCGAGAGGCTCTGGCGCGAGACGTCCGTCACCGTGCCCTCGAGGGTGTAGGTGTAGGCGACACCGTCGTCGGGCCGGGTGGGGATCTCGACCTTCACCTGGCCCTGGGCGTCCAGCGCCCCCTCCTTCCGCTCGAGGACGTCCTCCTCGCGGGAGCGGTACCTTCCCCAGCCGGCCTCATCCAAGAAGGCCCAGCGCTCTTCGGGGTAGGCATCGGCAACGGCGGGGGGCACGGAGAAGAGGCGCCGGCGCGAGGTCACCCACGCGACTTGCTTCCCGGCCATGGGCGCGCCGAAGAGGTAGCGGCCCAAGACCGAGCCCGTCAGGGTCGCGCCGGCCACCCGCTCGGGGGCGCCGAGGGCGGCGTCCACCCGGAAATCGGGCTTCCGGTAGGCGGCCACGAGGAAGGTGTCGTAGGTGGAGCGGTGGTGGCCCTCGACGGTGGCGCTGATGGAGTAGGTCCCGAGGGGGGCCTCCTCGGGAATCTTCACGGTCCAGTCGGCGGCCCCCCAGGCGTTCAGGGTCACGATGCGCTTGTCCACGTCGCCGTCCCGGCTGTCCTTGAGGACGACCTCCACCTTCTGCCCCTCGGGGGGGACTTTCATGCCGGAGGCCGTGTCGCTGCGCAGGATGGCCTTGAGGTGAACCTCCTCCCCCAGCTTGTAGACGCCCCGATCGGGGAACACGGCCCCGCGCAAGACGGGCTTGGCCTCGAAGAGGTCGAGGTCCGCGCCGAAGGACCAGGGCTCCACCCCCTCGTTCCAGTCGGAGCAGGCGTAGGCCACGTCCCCGTCCTTCTCGGCAGTCACGACGTAGGCGAAGCGCCACCAGCCGTCGGGGTTTCGAAGGGGCGTCTCCTCGGCGTGGGCCAACCCGGCCTCGTCGGTGACGCCCCTCCAGAAGGCCGCGCCGCCGGGCTGGAGGAGGGTGACCCGCGCGCCCTCCACGGGCGATCCGTCGGAGAGGCGGGTGACCCAGACCAGGGTGTTCTGGGGGCTGTCCTTCACGGTGATGCCCAGGTCCGTCACCTGGAGGAGGGTGGCCTTGGGCCGCCCGTCGGGCTCGAGACTGGCGTTGGCGATGGCCTCCCCGTTGCGGACCGCCGCCCAGACGAGCCCCTTCCCCTGGGAGTTCAAGGCCGGACTCAGGTCCAACCCGTAAAATTGGGTCTTGTCGCTGACCCACCGCAGGGGCCGTTTCACCGGCTCCCCGGGGGGCGGAAGGCGGAAGGGCTCCCAGTTCCAGTCGTCCTGGACCTCGCCCGTGTCGGGGTCCTTGGTGGAGGGCCGGACCGACAGGGCGCGGATGGCCTCCATGAGGCCCTCCGGACGCAGGGGAGAGACCCACTGATCCACCCACTTGAGGTTCCGGGCGCTGAAGGGGACCACCGGGCCTCCCGCCGCCTCCCAGACACCGAAGCCCGATTCGAAGCTCGAAAAGGCCATGCGGTGGAGGTTGACGAGGCTTCCGACCCACGTGTAGCCCAGGGTCTGGCCGTCGGCGGACCGGAGGCTCCGGTCCAGTTTCAGGACGAAGGTCTGGGCCGCGCCGAAGGGGAAGCCGGTCTGGTCCAAGGACCAGGCCACGCTGGGGTAGTCCCAGGACCCGTCCTCCGCCGCCTCCTCGCCCCGGGCCAGCGGTTCGGAGGTATCGGGGCCCGTGGCCCGCCGAACCGTAAAGCCCCTTTTCAAGTCCGCCAAATAGAGGGGCGTCGTGAACCGGAGGGGATTGTACCGGTCCGGGTTGCACCCCACCGAACAGCGCAGGCCCTCCACGAAGAAGGCCGGCTCCAGCTCCACCGTGTAGCCCTGGAATTCCCCCGGCGTTTCGGACCCCGCCGGGCTGGGGACGCCCGGGGCGACCTCGAGGCCCATCCAGGCGTTGGGCGGCGGCACGGAAACGGTCTCCAGAACGACGATCTCGTCCTGCTTGGGAAAACGCTTCTCGTCCCAGGAAGAGGCCAGGCCGAAGGGGACGGGCCGGTTCGAGCGCGCCGCCAGGGTGGCTTCGGCGACTTTGAACTGGTAGTCCTCCAGGGCCTGGGGATCTTCCCTGCGGAGCCAGGAGAGGCCCTCCGGAGGCAGGGGCGGGGGCTCCCAGGAATGGGGTTTGAAGACGAGGTTTAGGTGGCGGACCACTTCGGCGGCCTTCACCGGCTGGTTGAAGGCGAGGACCAGAACCGCAGGCGATCGAACCGTGCCGTCCTTGCGGTACCATCGGACGCTCTTCAGCCGCACCGTGGGGGTCGTGAAGGAAAAGGAGAAGGCCTCTTCGAGGCTCCGGCCCGAAACCGCCCGGGCCTCCCTGGCGAGGGTCACGGTGTAGCGTGTCGCGTAGGGGAGGGGGGCCTTGGGCGTGAAGAGGAGGGTGTCCGTCCCCGACCAGCGAAAGACCCCGTCCACGGCGGGCTGGATGGAGAAGTAGGGGGCCCGGACCGGATCGGGAATGCGCCCGAGGGCCACCATGGGCTCCGAAAAAACGACCCGGATCTCGTTGGCTTCGGTGAGGGTGGCGATCTCCCCCTCGGGGCCCGCCTTCAAGACCCGCAACCCGTCCTCCGCCCCCCACAAGACCGTGGACGCCGCCAGCATCGCCGCCAGCCCGATGGCCTTACCCGCGCCGTGCCTCATGGTCCCTCCCCGCGCGGAGCCGCGTCCGCCCCGCCCTGGATTCGCTTCGCTTTACCGGACCAGTCTACGCCCCGGCCCGGAACGGCGACAAGGGAGGAGGGCAGGTCAAGATCCCGCGCCGGGCAACGGGATGGCCTCCGAAAGCCCGCGCGGAAGGTCTCCTTCACGGGGGACGGCCCTCCACCGCCGCCCCCTCTGAGCCCGCGAGCGGGGTGGGACGGGCCCGCCCCGTCCAAGAGGCCGCGCCTTTCCCTCGTGAACCTGAGGACCCTCCGAAGCCACCCGCGCTTTCCTGGCGAATCTCGGAGGGCCGAGAAGGCACGAGGTGGGCCTGCGGGTGCCGGAGCCTGACGATCCCGCCTCGTTCCCACGGCGGCCGGAACGGATCGGGCCAACCGCCCCGGCCAGGCCCCCGGGGGGCGGAACAGCCTTGCACAGGGTCCGAAGGCGGTATATTTTTTTCTCATCCAGCGGGGATGAGGCACCCGGAAATTTGGGGCGATTGCACACTTACAGGGCAGTTCAGACCGGACGCCCCCGTGCGTCCGGACGAAGGAGGGGGTCATGCGCGCGCTCACTCGTTGTCTCCTCGTGTTCCTGGCGGCCGTTTCGGTCCTGACCGCCGCGTCGGCCTCGGCCGCCGACAAGCAGCCCCGGTCGGGAGGGCCCGTCGGGATCGCCTCCTGGGGACCCGGGTCGTCCTACATCGAGTCGGCCATCGACGACACCACGGGCCAGTTCACCATGGGCGTGCCGGGCGGGCCCGTTCTGATTTACGGGCATCCCTACCCTGGAACGTCCTTCACCTCCGTCAAGGTGGACGGGACGGTCTACACGAACGACGGCCACGCCTTCGGGACCCTGGTCCAGGCCCCCACCACCGTGGGCCTCACCAACGAGGGCATCTGGTACCTGGGCACGGGCCCCCTCAAGGTCCACCAGAAGATCACCCTCGTGACGAGCGCCACCACGGGCCACCAGGACACCTACCTCATCGAGTACAAGGTGGGGAACAACGACTCGGTGAGCCACACGGTGGGCGTGCGCGTCATGCTCGACACCAAGATCGGGGACAACGACAACGCCCCCTTCCAGGTGCCCGGCACGGGCTCCATCTCCAACGAGACCGAGTGGACCGGGGCTTCGGTCCCCCCCTACTTCTTCGTCTTCGACGACCTTTACAACCCCACCGTGACCTGCCAAGGGACCCTCTTGGGAGGACAGGTGGCTTCGCCCCCGGACCGGTTCCAAGTTGCTTACTGGTCGAACATCTACGGGACTGAATTCGATTACACGGTGGACCCCGGCGCCACCATCTACGACACGGCCTACGCGCCCTACTGGGTGGACCGGGTCATCCCGCCGGGCACCAGCGTCACCTTCGGGACCTACTACGGCCTGGGGAGCGTGGCCGTCAACACGACCCCTCCCCTCGCCACGGCCCTCACCGCCCCCGCCACCCTGGACTGCCTCCTCGGCCAGTTCTCCCCCAACCCCTTCACCGCATCCCTGTACCTGTCCAACACCCTCTCGGGGGCCACGGGCACCGTGACCGGCGTCACGGCCACCCTGAGCCTGCCCGCGGGCCTCTCCCTGGCCTCGGGGACCCTCAGCCAGACCGTGGGGGACCTGGCCCTGGGGGCCTCCTCCCTCAAGTCGTGGAACATCCGGGCCACGGGCGACGTCACGGGGACCCTGACCTACACCATCCAGGTCAACTCCACCAACCTGGGCTCCAAGACCGTCACGGGCCAGGTCTACGTGCCCCCGGGGTGCGTCCAGGCGGGGTGCGGGACCTACATCGTCACGGACGACAACGAGAACAACGCCCGCACGGGCACGCCCGACGGGGACTGGAACACCTGCGTCTGGAACTCGGACGGGAACCACCCCATCGAATTCAACGTGCCCGTCACCGGCCCCCTCCCGGTGGCGAGCGCCAAACTGCTCCTTCTGTGCAACGACGTGGACGAGACGAGCGGCGAGGTGGACGAGGTCTACTTCAACGGCCACCTCCTGGGGACGCTCACGGGGGCCAACAACCAGGATTCCACCACGGTCTTCACGATCCCGAACCTCTCCTGGGTCCTTTCAGGGAACAACTACGTCGAGATCCACGTGGACGTGGATAACACGGGCTGGTGCGTCTACATGAAGCAGGCCCAGATCGTGATCGACGGCGGGTGCCCCGCCACGGCCTCCTGCCGGACCATCGGCACGGACAAGACCTCCTACGATTTCGGCGAGGAGGTCATCGTGACCACGGAGGCCGACACCACCCTGGCCTCCCAGCAGATCCGGATCGAGACCAACATCCTCGACCCCTTCGGCGTGAACGTGGCGGGGGACGACACGACCTTCACCACGTACGGCAGCGCGGACGATCCCGCCACTTTCAGCCTGTATCTTCCCTCCTCGGGAGAATCGGGCCTCTACACCGTGGAGTCGCTGATCTTCGACACGGCCTCGGGGCTGCTCCAGACGATCTGCCAGACCACCATCGCCGTGGGCTCGGTCTCCAACTGCCCGGCCACCTTCCTCCTCAACCAGGTGGACGCCTCGGCGTGCCCCACGGTGAAAGCCGTCGTGAGCGTCCTGGACGCCCTGGGCAACCCCGTCACGGGCCTGCCCGCCTCGGCCTTCTGCCTGACCGAGGACGGGGTGCCCGTCACGAACTTCACGGTGACCAGCGGATCCGCCGGCGCCGGAGACCTCTACACGGCCCTGGTCCTCGACAATTCGGGAAGCCTCGGCTCCACCGCCTTCAACGACGAGAAGACCGCGGCCAAGGCCTTCCTGGCGCTCCTGGGCTCCACCGACCAGGCGGCGGTGTACGGCTTCACCAGCACCGTGGACCTGGTCATGGACTTCACCACGGACAAGACGGCCCTCGGCGCGGCCATCGACGGGTATCCCTACAAGGGCGGGATGACGGCCTTCTACGACGGGGTCTACCAGGCCCTCTCCAACACCTCCACCCGGACCGGGCGAAAGGCCGTCGTCGCCATGACCGACGGCGAGGACAACTCCTCGGCCCACTCCCAGTCCGAACTCATCGCCTACGCCCAGGGACTGGGCATCCCTGTGTTCACCATCGGGTTCGGGAGCGCCGACGCCACGGTCCTCGACGCCATCGCCACCCAGACGGGCGGCAAGTACTTCGCCGCCGCCACCTCCTCCAACCTGCAGGCCATCCTGCAGAGCATCGGCGCCATCGTGAACAGCC